>JBKJMK010000154.1:0-7257 GCA_046596005.1 Usitatibacteraceae bacterium
CATCACCGTTGCCGGTCGGCAGCAAGAATTACATTACGCCCGGCGGCCATCAGCGTCTCAAAGATGAATTTCAATATTTGTTGAAAAAAGACCGGCCGGCCGTTACGGCAGCCGTTTCCTGGGCGGCCAAAAACGGTGACCGCAGTGAAAACGCTGATTACCAGTATGGCAAAAAGCGTTTGCGCGAGATTGACCGGCGCCTGCGTTTTCTGACCAAGCGTCTCGATATTGCAGAATCTGTCGATCCTGCAGCGCCGCGCGAGCAGGATTTGTCGGATCAGGTTTTTTTCGGTGCAACCGTCACCTATGCCCGCATGAATGGCGTTGAGAACACCATCACCATTGTCGGTGTCGATGAAATTGACCTCGCACGCAATCACATCAGTTGGATTTCGCCGCTGGCGAGGGCGTTGATGAAAGCGCGTCCGGGAGACGCGGTCACATTGCGGGCGCCGGGCGGCGTTGAAGAGCTGGATGTGATTGCCGTTCGCTACGAACAAGTTGTGGTGGAGCCGTTCGTGCCGACTGAAGCGGTGTTCGCGCAAGATAAAAGTACGTAAATTAACGAATCGGCAATATCTCCCATGCAGTGGAAGTTGACACCTTCATGCAGCGGAAATTGCGCGCACACTTACGCACGCTTTGCTTTTTTTGCGGCCTTTGGTTGCTTTGCCGCGTCGCGCGCCAGGGGATCACGGTAGACCAGTACCGGGATGTCGCACATCACCTGCACTTTTGTGGTGACGCTGCCAAGAAACAGTTGTGAGAACGCACCGCGCCCGTGGGAGCCCATGAAAATGAGATCGCATGGCGTATCCGCCGCGCCAGCGGTGGCGACGATGGCGGCGGCGGGGCTATCGTTGGCAACGCACAGCGATGTACAGCGAACACCCACGAGTCGCGCCGCTTTGTCGATGACACCAAGGTAGCGATTCGCAACCTTCTTCTGCGCTGCCGCATAGGATTTTTCGGACATCAGTTCAGGTGGGATGGCCATGAATGGTTCGGATGGATAAATGTGCAATGTCGGATAGACGTACAGCACGATGATCGATGCATCCAGAAATTGGGCCAACTCAATCGCGGCACGTGCCGAGTGTTCTGCGCGAATCGATCCGTCGATTGGAACAAGAATGCGTTTGAACATGCTGCGCTCCCCATTGACGCGCTCCCGCGGAGCACTCATTCACACGCTACCCTTTACGGATTGGTGGCTTTTGATATAAGTCAAATAGCGTCGAAACGTTGTGCGCCCCGCCAATGCTGGTGATTAAAGTCATTGTCATTGTCAATGCTGACAATGTGTACACGCCCTGCTTGCATACGGTGACGTCAACTGATATTGCTCATTTTGATGTGGATCAATACTGACCATCCGCAACGCCGTATCGTGAGGTTTCAGATTTCAATAGCTCGGAGCCCAAAATGAAAAAAATGATGAATGCCATGGCGGCGATTGCTGCAGCGGTACTGATAGTGGTGCTGGGTTCGTTGGTGACAGTCGCGTCAGCGACCGCTGCGCCTGCGAAAATCCCCGGCGACTTCGGCCCGCCGCGCGGCAAACCGATTCAGGCGATTCTCACCAGTCCACCGAATGTGCCGCCGCCGATCAAGCGCAACTATCCGGCGAAAGTAATCGTTGAACTGGAGGTGATCGAGAAAGAAATGCCCATTTCAGAAGGCGTGTCGTATACCTTCTGGACCTTCGGTGGCACAGTGCCAGGCAGCTTTATTCGCGTGCGGCAGGGCGATACCGTTGAGTTTCACCTGAAGAATCATCCGAGCAGCAAGATGCCGCACAACATCGATTTGCACGGCGTCACCGGCCCGGGTGGCGGCGCGGCTTCGAGCTTTACGGCACCTGGCCATCGTTCGCAATTCACTTTCAAGGCGCTCAATGAAGGCATATACGTCTATCACTGCGCCACCGCGCCAGTGGGCATGCATGTGGCCAATGGCATGTATGGTTTGATTCTGGTCGAGCCGCCCGGCGGGATGCCAAAGGTCGATCATGAGTTCTATGTCATGCAGGGCGACTTCTACACCACCGGCAAGTATCGTGAAAAAGGCCTGCAACCATTCGATATGGAAAAAGCCATCGACGAAAGACCCACGTACGTTCTCTTCAACGGTGCAGAGGGGTCATTGACCGGCGACAAAGCGATGATGGCCAAAACCAATCAGAACATACGCATGTTTGTCGGTAATGGCGGGCCGAATCTGGTATCGAGCTTTCACGTGATTGGCGAGATCTTCGACAAGGTGAGCTACGAGGGTGGCAGCAATGTGCAACGCAACGTGCAGACCACACTCATTCCAGCGGGCGGTGCCGCAATGGTCGAGTTTCGCACTGAAGTACCGGGCAGCTATGTGCTCGTCGATCACTCGATTTTCCGTGCCTTCAACAAGGGTGCACTTGCCATCCTGAAAGTGGAGGGACCGGAGAACAAGGCGATTTACTCAGGCAAGGAGCTGGATTCGGTATATCTGGGCGACCGCGCCCAGCCCAACCTCGCCGCTGTCGCCACGGCGGCGAAAGCGGCCGCATCCGGCACACTGACGCAACAGGAACAGGTAGACGCCGGCAAGGTGTTATTTACGGGAACATGTTCGGTATGCCATCAGGCTAACGGCGAAGGCCTGGCAGGTGTCTTTCCACCACTCGCCAAATCGGATTACATCGCCAAGGATGTGAAACGCATTATCTCTACCGTCCTGCACGGATTGAGCGGCAAGGTCACCGTCAACGGCAAGGAATACAACTCGGTGATGCCGCCGATGAATCAGTTGAACGATGACGAGGTCGCCAATATCCTGACCTATGTGCTCAACAGTTGGAGCAATCCGGGCGGACGGATAACGGCGGATGAAGTGAAGAAGGTGCGTGCGCAGCCAGTGACGGCACAAAAAGCGGAGCATTGATGTTCAGTGGCGGGAATGCGCGTCGAGCCAGCTACTTCCTGGTGGCTCTTGGCGCATTGCTGGCCGCTGTCGGCCCGGCCCGCGCCGCTGCCGAATATGTCGTCATTCCATCCGGCAAGATTGCCAGCGTGCTTGCCAACGACGCTGATTCCGGGCCCGCATCGATCCCGGCATTCGCCATGCGCACAACGCCGGTCACCAATGGCGAGTATCTGGCGTTCGTAAAAACAAATCGCGCGTGGCAACGCGGGCGCGCACCTGCATCGTTTGCGGACGGCACCTATTTGCACGCCTGGCGAAGCGCCGTTCAACTTGGGGCCGGCATGAGCGCAGATCAACCCGTCACCAATGTCAGCTGGTTCGCGGCGGAGGCTTTTTGCGAGAATGAAGGAGGCCGTTTGCCGACGTGGATTGAATGGGAGTATATCGCCGCTGCAGACGAGAAGGTGTCTGACGCGCGCAGCAATCCGGCGTGGCGTGCGCGTATTCTGTCCTGGTATTCGCTGTCGTCGAGTGCGCCGACCCCGACGGTTGGAGGCACGGCAAATATTTTTGGCGTGCGTGATATGCACGGCCTGGCATGGGAATGGGTGGACGACTTCAACGCCTTGCTGGTCAGCGCGGACAGCCGCAATCAGGGCGATCCCGACAAGCTGCAATTCTGCGGTGCAGGTGCCATCAGCCTCAAAGACCGCGACAACTACGCGGTGCTGATGCGCATCGCGCTGCTTTCTTCACTCAGCGCAACCTCGACGACCAACAATCTGGGATTCCGCTGTGCGCGGCCAGTGCCATTGGAGAAAAAATGACGAATGTGTTCAGGCATCGCCGCGAATTCGCGCGCTGGCTGTTGGCCGCCGCCGCGCTGGTGTTGACGCTGCCCGTCTTGAGTGCACCTCTGAAGGCGACGCCTTTGCCCGCAAATTCCATCTATCAACTATCGGTACCATTCACCGATCAGCTGGGGCGAACCTCGAAGCTCGAAGACTGGCGCGGCAAACCGGTCATGATCAGTATGTTCTATGGCTCCTGCCAGTTTGTGTGCCCGCGTATTGTGGAAGCGCTGAAGCACACCGAGGCAGGTCTCACCACGAAAGTGCCGGTGTTGATGGTGAGCTTCGACCCGGTTCGTGACGATACTGCAGCGCTCAAGGCGATGGCCGAGGAACGCCATATTGATGCAAAACGCTGGACCCTCGCACGAACCGATGCACGCAATGTGCGGAAGCTCGCGGCAATGCTCGGCATCCAGTACCGCGAATTGCCCAGCGGAGAATTCAATCACAGCAGTGTGATCATCCTGCTCGATGCAGAGGGCCGCATTGTCGGCAAAACCTCCACGCTCGGTGAGGCCGATCCGGCGTTTGTGAAGCTGGTGAAAAATTTGAAATAGCGATTGCGAGCAACGCGCTTCGTCGCAGCATACGAACGCGCAGAACGCCATTTGGCGGGGGTTTCAGGCATTTTACGGCCTGCAAGGCCCGCCAATGCTATAGTTTCGCCGGGCCGGTACCTCACGGCCTTTCCAACACCAACTCAAAAAGCGCCATGCTTAGTCTCAGCCACGTTTGCGTCGTCACCGTCGCCACGCTGTTATCAACTACCTTGGCTGCGCAAACGCCTGCCGAGCCGGCAGCACCTGTTCGCAAGGACGAGAAGGAAGGCAGCGAGGCCAAGAAGCCTGTTGCGCCGCCTGTTGCACCTGCAGCCGTCCAAAAAGTCGAGAAGATCGAAGTCAAAACTTCGCAAGACAATTACGACGCCCGTCGCGAAGACACTGCGACCAAGATCGTGGTGACGGAGGAGGAGATCGGCAAGTTCGGCGACACGCAGTTGGCTGATGTATTGAAACGGCAGCCCGGTATTACTGTGACCGGCGGCGATATCCGGATGCGCGGTCTAGGTAGTGGCTACACCCAGATTCTGCTCAACGGCGAACGTGCACCGCAGGGATTTTCACTCGATACGCTTTCACCAGGCTTGGTAGAGCGGATTGAAATTCTGCGTGCGGCCACGGCTGAGTTCAGCACGCAATCGATTGCCGGGACGATCAACATCATCCTGAAAAAGAAAGTGTCAGTTGCGCAGCGCGAACTGAAAATCGGCTACTCCACCGGGCGTGGCTACTTGTATCCGGAGGCGACCTTCGTTGTGTCCGACAAGGCCGACAAATTCTCTTATTCGTTCAACGGCAATGTTTACAAGGGCCGCAACGACTATCACTCCAGCGCAGAAGAGACCGGTACCGATGCAGCGGGCACTCTCACGTTTGATCGGCCGATTACGGCGGCCTTTAAGGGGGGGTTTCAGGGAGTATCGCTATCACCCCGGCTTAACTGGACGCTGGCCGGTGGCGACACGCTGAGTTCGCAGACCTATTTTTCCCAGAACCGCAGCCACAGCGATATAGAGCGCCGCTACAGCTTTCTGCTCGGCCCCGATGTGCTTTACCCGACCAGCCTGGTTCATGAAAATCGGTCATTTACAGTGGCACGCACGGATCTGAACTGGGTACACAAACTCGCTGAAGGGGCCAGGCTCGATATCAAATTCGGACTGAACTACGCGCTGCGTGACACCCAGTTTTATCAGCGTGCATTTACGAAAGCGAACATACAGAATCTGGACAGTGAGGTGCTGTCTGCAGCCAAAGACGGCGGTTTCACCTTTACCGGCAAGTATTCCACGCCCATTGTCGAAGGCCATGCGCTGGTGACGGGCTGGGACACGGGTTTGAGCAAGCGTACTGAGTTCCGCGATCAGCGGGACAAACCATTGCCGGGAATCATTGCCGTGGTGAGCGATGAAGACTTTGCCGCATCCGTGCTAAAGCTGGCTGCTTTCGTACAGGATGAGTGGAACGTGACGCCGGACTGGTCCGTCTATCTGGGGGTGCGCTGGGAGGGGCTTACCACCACCAGCGACGGCAATACTTACGACGAGATACGCAATCGCTCCAGCGTATGGAGTCCGCTGATGCAGACGCTGTACAAGATTCCCAATCGCAAGGGCGAGCAGGTTCGCCTGGCGCTCACGCGTACGTATAAGGCGCCAGGCACGGCGAGCCTGATTCCGCGCCGCTTCACTTCCACCAACAACAGCCCGACCGAGCCGGACAATCAAGGTAATCCTGATCTGCGGCCGGAGCTGGCGACGGGCATCGATGCAGCGTACGAGAAATTCTGGGAGCAGGGCGCCATGTTTAGTTTCAGCGCCGCGGTCAGACGCATCACTGACTACAACCGCCGTGGGCTGGTGTTCGTCAACGGTCGCTGGGTATCGATGCCCATCAACAGCGGCACCGCGAACACCAAAAGCATCGAGTTCGACGCCAAGTTTCCCTTGCAGACACTCTACAAGGAAGCTCTGCCCATAGATTTTCGCTTCAATATGAATCGCAACTGGTCCAGCGTGGATTCGGTACCCGGTCCCAACAACCGGCTGGCGCAACAGGCCCCTTTCAGTGCAACCATCGGGCTCGACTACCGGATGAAAGGTGGTGAAGTGACCGCCGGTGGCAGCTACAGCTTCAAGAGCGGCGGGACGGTGCGCACCAGCCAAACCCAAAGCACGTATCTCACGCCGAGGCGCGAGCTGGACGTGTACGGGCTGTGGAAATTCACGCCCAAGACCCAGTTCCGCCTGACGCTGGCAAATGTGTTGCGGCAGGATAATATGAACGAGTCCACCTACTTCGACCAGTTTGGCAGCCTCAAATTGAGCAGCACATTTCCGTCGAGCATGCAGGTACGCGCGCATCTGGAGATTAAGTTCTGAAAACTATGAAGTGCCATTCGGGCCAGCGTGAATTATTTTCAAGACAAATCACGCTGGCCCTTTAGTTCTTTCAAAGACGACGCGTGTGGGTTAGCGTGGTCTGTGAAATGCGGACGGAGGTCGATCTGATCGCTACGGCGATGATATATTCGACCACGGCCCCTTTTTCCGAGTATTACTACAGCACTGGCGCAAACAATTGCTCTGTTCTGTCTTCCGGGTTTGCCGGCAACATCAGCAACGATATTCAAAACCCGGTATTCATCCCTTCTCAAACACCTGTTTTTATGCAAACCGTCTTGTGGGACAGTAATCAACAATGGGGGCCATTACCGCCTTCCTATACGTTCGCCACATTTTATTTTGGCGGGGCGCCGCTTGCAGGCTCATATGAGGGCTACAAGTGGTTCCTGACATGTTGGAATATCTACGGCGACAGCAAAACAGCGGTGATGTACGGCAAACCACAGTAAAGGAAACAACCATGAAAAAGCGAATGGCTTTATTTGCCCTTACCCTCACGACCTTTCTCTGTGTCGGTCAAGTGTGGGCGCAAAC
>JBKJMK010000302.1:0-3448 GCA_046596005.1 Usitatibacteraceae bacterium
AATGCCGGGAAGCAGGCAGGCAGAAACCAGCCACGCCAAAAGGATTCGGATGGACGGAATTCGGTGACTGTCTTTGTCCAAAATTCACCGCACATTTAGTTTTTTAGAGTCGAATACGGATTGTAATACGGGCGGAAATGAATTTATTTAGGCAACGTCCAGCTGATTAAGTCAGTGAAAAGCCTACACGCCGCACTGGGGCGCATTTTTCCCGTTTACTAATGAACGCTAAATAGCAACGCCCGCGCCATGCGCTTGTTTGTCTGCATGATACGAAGACCTCACCATCGGCCCACAAGCCGCATGCATAAAGCCCATCTTCTCAGCCTCACGCGCAAACATGTCGAACTCATCCGGTGTCACGTATCGCAGCACCGGCAAATGATGCCCGGACGGTTGCAAATACTGCCCGACTGTCAGCATGTCCACATCGTGCGCGCGCAAATCCTTCATCACGTCAAGAATTTCTTCGTTGGTTTCACCCAGCCCCACCATCAGCCCGCTCTTGGTCGGCACATGGCGATGCTCGGCCTTGAAGTCTTTGAGCAGCTTGAGTGAATGTGCGTAGTCGGATCCCGGACGCGCTTGCAAATACAGGCGCGGCACGGTTTCGAGGTTATGGTTCATTACATCCGGCGGTGCCGCGCGCAAAATGCCGAGGGCACGATCAAGTCGCCCACGAAAATCCGGCGTAAGAATTTCAATCTGCGTACTCGGCGACAGCGCGCGCGTTTCGCGGATGCAGTTCACGAAATGTTCCGCGCCACCGTCGCGCAGATCATCGCGGTCGACGCTGGTGATGACAACGTATTTGAGTTTCAGTTTGGCGATGGTCTCGGCGAGATGGCGCGGCTCATCAACATCCAGCGGCAGCGGACGGCCGTGGCCGACGTCACAGAACGGGCAGCGGCGGGTGCAAAGGTCGCCCATGATCATGAAGGTCGCCGTGCCTTTGCCGAAGCATTCGCCGATGTTGGGACAGGAAGCTTCTTCGCACACGGTATGCAGTTTGGCGTCGCGCAGAATCTGCTTGATCTCGTAGAAGCGCGAATTGGTGGAGCCGGCTTTGACGCGAATCCAGTCAGGTTTTTTCAGGCGTTCGGTTTGCACCACCTTGATGGGGATGCGGGCCATTTTCGATTCGGATGTTTGTTTTACGCCAGCTTCAGCCATGATGCGTTCCATAAAGTTGTTGCGACAGGATGGTGACAAGTCTGTCGGCGATGACTTGCATTTTATCCTTGTTGCCAAAATCGGCTCCGCAATCTTTCATCTGTGTAACGGCCAGACCTGCATAGCCACAGGGGTTGATGCGCGAAAACGGTTCAAGGTCCATGTCGATGTTCAGCGAGAGACCGTGATAGGTGGCATGGTTGGCAACGCGCAGGCCGATGGCGGATATTTTGGCATCGGTGACCGGCTTGCCCTCGTCTTCGCCCCGGCTCCGGCGAGTGGGCATGGGGAGTTTTGTGTAAACGCCAGGCATGCCGCTTTTTCGGTAACTTTCAATCCCATATTCTGCGAGTAAGTTAATCACCGATTGTTCGATTCGTTTCACAAGTTCCTTGACGCCGAAGCCCAGCCGCTTGAGGTCGAGCAGCAGGTAGACAAGCAATTGTCCGGGGCCGTGGTAAGTCACTTGTCCGCCACGGTCAATCTTGATGACGGGAATGTCGCCCGGTGCAAGTACGTGTTCGGGCTTGCCGGCAAGTCCCAGCGTAAACACGGGCGGATGTTGCAGGAGCCAGACTTCGTCCTGTGTATCCGTCGTGCGTGACCTGTTGGCTTGCTGCATGGCGCGCCAAGTGGGCTCGAAACCGGCCAGACCCAGGCGCTTGATGATGGGCATATGCAAAAACTACAAGGCCATCAGCACCAGGGGATTGCTGGTGAGTTCCAGATAAATGGCATCGATCTGCGCTTTCGATTGTGCATTGATGGTCGCCGTCACGGAAATGAAATTGCCGTTTTTTGAAGGGCGCATTTCGACGGTGGCGGCATCAAAATCCGCTGCGTGCTTCATCACCACACGCAGCACGACCTGCGCGAAGCCTTCGTCGGATACGGCGTTCTTCATGCGTCCCATCGCCTTGATCGGAAAGGGCGTCGGAAATCTGAGGAGGGTTTCCTCGCCTTCGCCAATGTTCTTTGGATGCTGTGTTGTCGTCATCGCAATTACTTTACTCAGCCGCTGCGGATACCGCCGACAGTGCGCGTTTGTAATCCTGAAAATGTTGATACATTTGTTTGAAAATGGGGCCGGGCTGGCCGGTTCCAATGGGCTTGTCGTCGAGCATGACGATAGGGGCCACTTCCTTGGTGGACGACATGATCCATAGTTCATCGGCCTTTTTTACCTCTTTGCGCAGCACCCTGCGGATTTCCAGCGGCATGCTTTGTTTGCGGGCAAGTTCGATCATTAGTTCATAGGTGATGCCGGGCAGGATCAGGTTGTCCATCGGTGGACAGAGAATGACGCCATTTTTCACTGCGGCGATATTGGACGCCGAGGACTCGGTGAGATAGCCATCGCGAAACAGCACGGCCTCATCAAAACCGCCCTGATTTGATTCATGCTTTAACAATACTGCGCCCAGCAAAGCAACCGATTTGATATGGCATTTGAGCCAGCGATTGTCGTCAAGCGAAACACATGAAATACCCTTGGTATAAATTTCCGGCTTCGGTGTGGCGAGCGGGTTGACCATCATGAATACTGTTTGTGTCAGGCCCTTGGGTGGCGGGAAATCGCGTTTGGCCACGCCGCGCGTCACCTGAATGTAAACGCCGACATTGCCGCCACCGTTCTTGTCGATCAGCGACGTAATCATCGCCTCCCAGTGCGCGATGGCATACGGATTTTCGATTCCAAGTTCATCGAGGCTGCGTTGCAGGCGATTCAAGTGTTCGCGCATGCGTAACCCGCGACCGGCATAGAAAGGGATCACTTCATATACGCCGTCGCCAAAAATAAAGCCGCGATCCAGAGGTGAAATTTTCGCCTCTTCGATGGGCAGGAAGTCACCGTTCAGATAAACGGTGGGCAGACAGAGTTGTGGGGTTGTCATGTTTCTTCCGGAATATCAAATAGCTAAAAACGATGGTCACTTGAATAGCAACCGAATTGCATCCCAGCCGCGGCCCATCAGGCCCGCAACCGGCACGTTTTCCAGCGCAACAACGGGAATTTCCGCGAGCAATCTATCATTCTGCGTCAATTTCATCACGCCCGCTTTTTGTCCGGGCGCGTAAGGCGCGATCAATGGCTGCATGGTGGTCAGCGTCGCCTTCATGCCGGTAAATTTGTCCTTGGGCAGGGTGAGCCAGATGTCACGATCAAAACCGAGCTTGATGGTGTTTTGCGTGCCCTTATAAATCTCCGGCGTCGCAATGGCTTCGCCTTTTTTATAGAGTTTTTGCGAATCGAAAAATTGAAAACCGAAATTCA
>JBKJMK010000394.1:0-2629 GCA_046596005.1 Usitatibacteraceae bacterium
CTGATTTTCGGTCGGTGCACCCCAGTGCATCATGGCGCGCTTGAACTCATGGAAATTCCTGGCGTACATATATTGGATGCTGCCAAAATAAGGTGCCATACCCGCTTCGAACCAGGCCGATCGCACCGCAAACGCACGATGTTTTTCTTTCTCGATGTAAATGACCGGGCCATGTCGCGTGAACATCAGTTCCGTGCCCACTGACGCCGCGCTCTTAACCGGAATTTGCTCCTGATGAACGACTAATTTTTCCCACCTGCCCTGGTATTTGTACTCCATTGGGTTCGCCGGATTAAGTTCGTAGGCGTACAGATCTTCCTGGTCGATACTGAATATGGTCAGCCCGAATGCAATCGTGCCGTTGTGGCCGATGGAAATACCGGGCAGTGCCGGTTCGCCCGCACCGATGACATCGAGCGCCGGTGTGCTCAGATGTGCGATGTAACGCAACGATGGCGCTGAATAGGCGCGGTGCGGATCACTCGCCATGATCGCTCGCCCGGTCGCCGATTTGGACGGTGCAATCACCCACGCATTGCTGCCCTCCAGCGGCGCTTCGGCAGAATCAATGGCGACGTTCTGAAGGGGATCGCCCGCGGCGGCCCGATTGCCCTGGCTTGCCGTTGTGCTGATGGTCACGCCCTGCGTCGCCAACTGAAACACGCGCAGCAAATCGCCGGGGAGACAGGGGTCAAATCCTGCCGGTAATTTGGTCTCCCATTTTGGCGAGAGGCCCACCCGAATTCGATCCGCCTTCAAATCGGCTTTGCAGGCGACATTGGAACGCGCCACCTCGGAAGTTAAATTACGCGTAAGCCCGTGACTTCGAATTCTCACCACGTCCTCAGCACGCCATTTTTCGGGGGCGTAGCCAAAATGCCGGAATTCGAATGGCAGTTTCTTCGCGTCAGCGTTTACATGGTCGATGTAGGCATTGATACCGGCTACGAAACTACCGGCAATGTGCTCCGCATTCTTGCCGTAGGCTTGCCATTCCTTTTTCATGTCGCCACGATAGAGAAACAGACGTGTCGCTTTGTCCTGTTCAATATATGCCGGACCAAAGACCGATGACAATTGACCAAGACCACGCCGACGCCACAGGTCAATCTGGAACAGCCGATCACGGGCCGCATTGAAGCCTTGTGCAAAGAAAACATCGTCCTCATTTTCCGCGTAAATATGCGGCACACCCCAGCGATCAATCAGAATTTCGGCAGGCTGCTTTAGTCCGGCAATCTGCAGGGTGCTGGTTGCAATTGCATTTATCGGCGGCTTGATTTCCTGCGCAAAAGCGAGTGACGCGCCCGCCAGCATCACGAGGCCAGGCAGAACACGAATCAGATTACAGGCAATGGATGAGTGCATGGCTGCATAATGGATGATGACGTTCAAGGTCCGAATTGATAGCGCACGAATACGCAGGATGCGCAATGCTAACGCACAAACTTCAAGCATGCCGCAGTCGTATTGAGTGGCACAAAAAGCGTGTCATAATGATTTCGACAACGCTCAATGCACCCACGACTGGCACCCACGACTTGAGAACACACCATTTAAAAAAACCCTCTTTGAGCGCAGCGCTCCAAGAGGGTTTTTCACTTTTGAAGTGCGCTTTTTGTCATTACCTTTAAAGGAAAACGACTTGGCCCCTAGACCCGGAAACACCAAAGCCCCCTCCCCCAAAACCAGCACAACGAAAATTTTTGTGCTCGATACCAATGTACTCATGCACGATCCGACATCGCTGTTTCGGTTCGAGGAGCACGATATTTACCTTCCAATGATCACATTGGAAGAATTGGATAACAACAAAAAGGGCATGACGGAAGTTGCGCGTAATGCACGTCAAGCCACGCGATTTCTGGACGAAATCGTATCCAGCCAGGAAAGCGACATCGAAAACGGTGTGCCGCTGAAGGACCTCGGTACCAAGCAGGCATCAGGACGCCTGATGCTGCAAACGCGACCGGCGAGCGTAGAGTTCCCGAGTGCATTGCCCGACAGCGGCAAGGCCGACAATCAGATTCTGGCGGTCGCCCTTGACTTACAACACCACAATCCGAAACGCAGTGTGGTGCTGGTGTCCAAAGACATCAACATGCGCATCAAGGCGCGCGCCATCGGCGTTGCAGCGGAAGATTATTTCAATGACAAGGTGCTGGAAGATACTGATCTTCTTTACACCGGTATGCGCGAATTGCCCAAGGATTTTTGGGACAAGCACGGCAAGGATATCGAATCATGGCAGGAGCACGGCCGTACGCTATATCGGGTCAAGGGCCCGTTAGTGCCGACCTTGAGTGTTAACGAATTCGTTTATCAGGATGAGGATAAACCGTTCTACGCGATCGTCGCTGCACAAGAAGGCAAAACGGTCGTCCTGAAAACACTCAAGGATTACACGCACCAGAAAAACAATATCTGGGGAATCGTTGCGCGCAATCGCGAGCAAAATTTCGCGCTCAATGTGCTGATGGACCCTGAAGTCGATTTCGTTACGCTGCTCGGACAGGCCGGGACAGGCAAGACACTGTTAACGTTGGCGTCGGCGTTAATGCAGACGCTGGAACATAAAGTTTACTCCGAGATCATTATCACTCGTGTCACGGTTCCCGTCGGAGAAGAC
>JBKJMK010000295.1:0-3359 GCA_046596005.1 Usitatibacteraceae bacterium
GTTGTAAAAAAAGAAGACTCACTTATTTCGCTTGAGAGCGACAAGGCAACGATGGAGGTACCTTCCACCCATGCCGGCGTGGTGAAGGAACTTAAGGTCAAGCTCGGCGACAAGGTATCGATGGGAAGTCTGGTGCTGGTGCTTGAGGAGAGTGCTGCTGCGGCCACACCGCAATCAGCGCCGACAGCAGAAGCAGCAAAGGCTGAAACACCAGCATCGGCGCGGCCCCCGGAGCCTGTGCCGCCAAAAGCCGCACCAGTATTGGCTGCCAGCCCGGCACCTGTTGCAGTTGCCGCAGGGCACGGCGTTGTCACTGCGGCCGTGCACGCCAGCCCTTCCATCCGAAAACTCGCCCGCGAATTCGGTGTGGACCTTACCAAGGTCAAAGGTTCCGGCAACAAAGGCCGGATCAACGACGACGATGTCAAAGGTTTTGTCAAAACGGAATTAGCCAAGCCCCCAGGAAGTGCCGCAACCGGTGGCGCATTTTCATTGCCGTCGATGCCGTACGTCGATTTCAGCAAGTTCGGCGCGATCGAAACACGCGCGTTGTCACGCATCAAAAAGTTGTCAGGCAACAATCTGGCTCGCAACTGGATGATGATCCCGCACGTGACACAGCAGGACGAGGCCGACATCACCGAAGTCGAAGCATTCCGCGTCAAGACCAATGAAGAGATCGTCAAGTCGGGCGTCAAAGTCACCATGCTGGCATTTCTCATCAAGGCCAGTGTTGCCGCGCTGAAAAAATTTCCGGAATTCAATTCTTCGCTTGAACCGGGCGGAGAAAATTTGATACTGAAAAAATATTTCAATATCGGCTTCGCGGCCGATACCCCGAATGGCCTCGTCGTTCCGGTCATCAAGAACGCCGACCAAAAATCGGTCATCGACATCGCCAGGGAAATGACCGAACTGTCAAGCAAGGCGCGCGAAGGCAAACTCTCGCCGACCGAAATGCAAGGTGGCTGCTTCTCGATTTCCTCACTCGGTGGCATTGGCGGTACGTTCTTCACGCCGATTATCAACGCGCCTGAAGTCGCCATACTGGGTGTCTCGAAATCGTCGATAAAGCCGGTCTGGAACGACAAGGAATTCGTGCCGCGCCTCATCCTGCCGATGTCGTTGTCCTACGATCACCGTGTGGTGGATGGTGCGTCGGGCGCACGTTTCTCGACCTATCTGGCCAGCCTAATGTCCGATATCCGCAAGCTAGTTCTGTAAGGGACGGACATGGCGAATCTGATTGAAGTAAAGGTCCCGGACATTGGCGATTTTGCTGATATTCCCGTCATTGAAATTCTGGTCAAGGTCGGCGACACCATCAAGAAAGAGGACTCGCTGGTTTCGCTTGAGAGCGACAAGGCGACGATGGAGGTCCCTTCGACCCATGCCGGGGTGGTGAAGGAACTGAAGGTAAAGCTTGGCGACAAGGTTTCGATGGGGAGTTTGGTGCTGGTGCTGGAGACAGCGGACGCTATGGCTGCCCAGCCTGCGCCATCGCACCCCGCAACGCAACCCGCTCCACGCGCAGAGGGAGCGAAGATTGCTGCCCCTTCACTCGCGACTAAGAGCGCACCCGCTGGTTCGTATTCAGGCAATGTCGATGTGACTTGCGAAATGCTGGTCCTGGGCGCTGGCCCTGGCGGGTATTCCGCCGCCTTCCGTGCCGCAGACCTCGGCATGAAAACGGTCATCGTCGAACGCTATGCACAACTCGGCGGCGTGTGTCTCAACGTCGGCTGCATTCCCTCCAAAGCCCTGTTGCACGTCGCCGCCGTTGCCGACGAAACCAGCGCGCTCGCCGCGCACGGCATCACCTTCGGCAAACCTGAAATCGATCTGGACAAATTGCGCGGCTGGAAAGACAAAGTCGTCGGCAAACTGACTGGCGGCCTCGGTAGCATGGCCAAAATGCGCAAGGTTGATGTGGTGCGTGGCGTGGGTCAATTTCTCGACGCTAACCATCTGGTTGTTGAAATCACTGCCGGCACTGGTCAGGAAAAAACCGGCGAGAAGAAAGTGATCCGCTTTGAGAAAGCCATCATCGCGGCCGGTTCGCAAGTGATGCGCCTGCCATTCATTCCGGACGATCCGCGTATCGTCGATTCGACCGGTGCCCTGGCATTGAAAGAGATTCCCAAAAAGATGCTCGTCATTGGCGGCGGCATCATCGGCCTGGAAATGGGCACGGTGTATTCAACGCTGGGGACACGCCTCGACGTGGTGGAAATGCTCGACGGCCTGATGCCGGGCGCGGACCGTGACCTCGTTAAAGTCTGGCAGAAGTTTAACGAGAAACGCTTTGACAACATCATGTTAAACACTAAAACGGTCGGTGTAGAAGCGAAGAAAGACGGCATTTATGTCACGTTCGAAGGCGCGAACGCCCCCAAGCAACCGCTGCGCTACGACATGGCGCTGATGAGCGTCGGTCGGTCGCCTAACGGCAGGAAAATCTGCGCCGACAAGGCGGGGGTCGCAGTAACGGATCGCGGTTTCATCAATGTGGATTCGCAGATGCGCACCAATGTGCCAAATATTTTCGCCATTGGTGATATCGTCGGCCAGCCGATGCTGGCGCACAAAGCCGTGCATGAAGGCCACGTCGCCGCAGAAGCCGCCGCAGGGCAAAAATCGCATTTTGATGCGCGCGTCATTCCGAGCGTGGCGTACACCGATCCCGAAGTGGCGTGGGTCGGCGAAACCGAAGACAGTGCGAAAGCCAAAGGCATCAAATTCGGCAAGAGCGTATTTCCATGGGCGGCATCTGGCCGTGCGATTGCGAACGGTCGCGACGAAGGCTTCACGAAGCTGATCGTCGACTCGGAAACGCATCGCGTCATCGGCGGCGGCATCGTCGGCACCCATGCTGGTGACCTGATCGGCGAAATAGCGCTTGCCATCGAAATGGGCTGCGACCCCACCGATATCGGCAAGACTATCCATCCGCATCCGACGCTGGGCGAATCGATTGGCATGGCCGCGGAAGTATATGAAGGCGTGTGTACTGACTTGCCGCCGCAGAAGAAGTAGTGGCATAGTTCTGGAATAGAACACTAGCACTGGCGGGGCTTCGGGAGGATTTATGACTGGAACGCCGCGTCAAATGGCGTTCTACATACTTCACTGCTGGTGGAATACTTCGCAGGTTCGTTGACTCCGTTACAATATCGTCATGTCACGAACTCACTTTTTTCGCCTTGCCAGCGTCGCTGTTCTCCTCGCCGTCTGGATACTTTCATTTGTACCCGGCGCTGGCATGCCTGTCGTGCCAGGCGGCGACAAGTGGCACCATGCCTTTGCCTACTTCGCGTGCATGTTCTGCTGGGGGCAGTGGATTACACGCCCCGTGCAAC
>JBKJMK010000316.1:0-7423 GCA_046596005.1 Usitatibacteraceae bacterium
TTTGCAAAAACTGACAAGCGTGGCGTCGCGCTGCTGGACGGTTTATCTGCCGGTGAGTATGAGGTTCATATGTGGTTTCCGGGCACTACTGCATCGACCAGGCCCGCGCCACAAAAAATTAAAATATCCGCGAATGAGGCGGCAACACTCCCCTTCACGTTTAGCCTGAAACCAATTGGCGCGAACGCACCGAAACCCAGCACAGGGAAATGAATTTTTTCCGGTTTGGGCGTCTCGAAAAGCGCATCGTCGTATTTTTTGTTGGTCTGCTTGTGGTCGTGCAAACGGCGGCATTCTTCTCTATCAGGTACGCAATCGAACAAAACGCCCGCCGCAATCTGCGCGAAGAACTTAGCGTTGGTGCGCGTGTTTTTAAACGCCTGCTTGAGCAGAAAGAAGAGCAACTCGTTGCGGCAACAAACGTACTGACGCGTGATTTTGCTTTCCGTGATGCAATTGCGACGCGGGATCGGAACACCATTGTTGACGTTCTTGGAAATCATGGGTCGCGCATTTCCGCGAATCGGTTGGCGCTCGTCGACCTGAAAAATGTTGTATCGGCAGACACCCTTCAGCCGGCACTCATCGGCAAACCATTTCCATTCCCGGAACTCATCACTGAAGCCGCCGAAAAGCGCACTGTTTCGGCAATACGCATTGTTGACGGCACCATCTATCAGCTGGTCATCGTTCCAGTGCTTGCGCCGCTACCTATTGCGTGGGTAGTTATCGGCTTTGTAGTGGACAATTCGACCGCGAGCGATCTCAAACGGATCACGGGTTTGGACGTATCGTTTCTCGGCACGGTGAGCAATCAACCCGCTGCCATTTTTGCAACGACGCTAAGCCCTGATGTCCGCGCAAATTTGCAGAGTCTTGCAGCCAATATTTCAACCCGCGACGAAACCAGCGCCGCGATCGTGCTGGGAAATGAGGAGTTTGAAATGCTGGCCACCTCCATTGACCGCTACCGCGACAATGGCGCAGACAGCAGCGTTTTCGCAGTACTGCAACGCTCCGTGCGCGACGGTTTGCAACCATACGAAGCGGTCAAGCTGGTGTTGCTGTTTCTGGGCGGCGTGAGTCTGCTGATAACGCTGGTCGGCAGCTTTCGTATCGCGCGCCGTATTACACGGCCCGTAAGGATGCTGGCAAATGCCGCCAAACAGGTCACTGCCGGCAACTATGGTGAGCCGATATTGCTGCAACAGGATGATGAAATTGGCGAATTGGCAACCGCGTTCAACAACATGTCCAAAGGCTTGACCGAACGCGACCAGGTACGCGATATTTTAGGCAAGATTGCCTCGCAAGAAGTCGCTGAGCAGTTAATGCGGCAAAACATAAAACTCGGCGGCGAAGAGCGCGACGTGACCGTGCTTTTCACCGATATCCGCGATTTCACCGCACTCTGCGAAAATCATCCGCCCGCGCTCACCATCGGTTTGCTCAATCGCTACCTCACCCTGATCAACGCGATTATCGACGAGCACGACGGCGTAATCGACAAGTACACCGGTGACGGTGTGATGGCACTGTTCGGCGCGCCGATTGGCCGATCCGATGATCCTCAACGTGCGGTCCACGCCGCACTCGCCATCAATAAGCGCATGCAGCAATTAGCCCGGGAATTGGCCACCGAGCAACTGCCGAATCCTGACGTTGGCATTGGCGTGAATACATCGCGTGTTGTCGCGGGCAATATCGGTTCGCCGTCACGGTTGAATTACACCGTGCTGGGCGATGGCGTAAATCTCGCGTCCCGCTTTGAAAGTCTCACCAAGCGCTATCAGGTGCCCATCATTGTTGGCGAACAGACAGCGACAGCGGCAAGCAATTTTGCCTACCTCGAATTGGACAAGGTACGCGTATTGGGCAGGACGACGGCAGCGCGCCTGTTTCAGCCCATTGGTGCGGTCGATCAACTTGACCCCGCGCTGCGTGAATTATTGGAACGTCACCATCATGCCCTGGCGTTGTTCCGCAGTCGTAACTGGATGGAGGCCGACGCAATTTTTCGCGCTCTTGCCCTGCGCCCCGGCTACACCCGCATTGCGGGAATCTACCTCGGCTACATAAGTGATTTCACCGAACGAGAGCCTGATGCGGATTGGGACGGGTCGTTTTCACTGAGTAACAAATAGCGATCAGGCATCGAACACCGCTCGCTCGCAATGCGTTGCGGGCACCGAGGGTGGTGCATTGTGTGGATAGCCCGGAGGGTGGCCCGTAGCTGTGGACACAGAATTCTGCGCCTGAATCAAGGACCGATATTACATAGTTGGCGTTTTTCGCGAGCGTTGTTTTTCCGATACCGACCGAATGATGAGCGTGCCGCGACCAGTTGAAGAAAAAGGCACTTCCGCCAAAGCAACGGCGGACGCCAGGAGCGTTTCTACTTCTGAACGCTCTAGCACTTCGGGTGACGCCACACGAATGAAACGAGTCTGGCGACCAGCGCCGAGTAACATCTTTTGTGGGTCTGGAATGTCGGCGCCGTTAACGAAGCATAGGCTTACGTCGTTTGCCTTAGCAGCAATTGAAATGATTGCGTCAGAGGGCCGCTCCGTCGGCGAGTAGCCGATGACGAAGAAATTGTAATTATCCCAAACGAGCTCGTTTGCCGTCGGGAACCGTTTTCGCACTGCTTTCCTGATCGCTCGAATCAGTCGTTGGTCCGATGGTGCAAATTTGCTGATGAATCCCTCCAGTTGCACCTGAGCATCAGAAGCTGGTGAAGCGGGAGTCCTGGCAGCACTCATCGCAACACCTCCTCAATATACTTCCGAAAGTCAGCTGGATACCTGCCGCGACGATTTAGAGGTTTCCAGGCGGGTAGCGCCAGGCGTTCGCACTAGGCAGCCACCAACGACCGGACCAACTCAGGCAATTGTGCTGACGCGCCCACCTTGGATAACGGGCTTGAACGCAGCCAATCCTGAAGTTTATCGATGAGCTTCGCGTCGCCCGTCACTTTAATATCACCATTTTTTACAGCATCACGAAAGCGCTTCTGACAAACCCACACCTCAGTCATCGCTTTCAGGGAACAGGTGATCATGATATCTACATCAAATCCCTGATCATTCAGACATAAATCAATTTCACCTTTTTCCGCCACCAGCCACCAATCGCGTGCGGCTTTTGGTGCGTCAAGATATTCAAACTGCACAACAATGCGGCGTTTCGGAAAAATCGCAGTGTCGACAGTACGGCGCATATCCCACATTAATAAACCCGCATCCAGATCGATTTTATTTAATATGGATGGTGCCCACCGATGCCCCCACGCGCCGAGTAATTCCACGATAGGGCGCAATGCCAACCCGGCCGGATGGCGATGATTCGAGGGCGCTGTGTTTCAGGTCAACTTGCATGGGGGTTTCACTTTATTCGCAGGCATGTTGTTTAAATTGCCGATCAAATCAGCTAATACCGTTTCCACTTTGCGGCGAACATTCACGTCGCGCCTACGGTGGAATCTGGCGGAGATCAGACAAAAATTATCTACGACGCATCGGTATTTGCTTGCATACAAAGATAAGAGTGTACTTCCATGAACGCATGTCCAACCGCAAAAAACAGGTACCTCGACGTTAACAAACTCAGAATTATTATTGCATTGCAACATGGATATTGCTGTCGCGGATATTGCTTGACTTATGGGAAGGCTACGCCACACAATGCAAATGTTAATAGTTTGCAGCTAAATTAACGTTTATTCGTATGTTGCTTCTGTTCCCAAGCTATGCACGGGGAAAGTATGTGAACAAAAATAGGGTCTTAACACATTATAAAAGTGACAAAGCAGATTTGTTGAGTTCTATCATTTCAACGACGCTCTCCCCCCTGAGTAAGTTAGTTGGCGCAACCATTTGGAGGACATAAATGAAAAAAAAATTCAAGCCGCCGTTATTTGCATCATATTCGCAACATTTCTTCCGCCACAGGTATTTGCATTGGAATCCTCCGGATTTGTGAAGTCGGCAGGTCAAACAAAATCAACGTCGCCCATCAAGAAAGTTGCGTATCGATCAGAAAGAATTGCAAAACAAGATGATGCAAGCTGCTTTGTCGATATTCTTACCTTAGGAAAAACGACTGCGGTGAAATTTGGCAGTGGGATCAGCCAAGTATTCAAGTATGACAACGATGGCAGACTTGAATCGGTAAATTCGGACGGTCGACTGCTGGCCCTTCGATATGAAGGTGCAGGGCGCAATACAAAATTCATTGGCGTGGATGGGCACGACGGTGCCTTCATATCGGTGGAGAGTATTCGAGAAAAAGCAAAAAGAAAACACGGCCTAGCCCCAAAAATGAATTCGGTTGAGGCGTTTACTTACCTCCAAAACAAGATGGAAAAAATATGGTGTGCAAATTCACAGGGAATGAAGAAAGCATCCTTCATGAAAGTCGATGCGGAGGATATTCCACCGTATATGTACGATCAAGATTACTGGGAGGATTTCATAATTTCAGCCCCGCGCTATGATCCAAATTGCAATGAAAGTGATTGCACATCGTTCATAACCGAATGGCGCGACTTGGAATTGGGGGTTTGCGCAATTGGTGCGACCGTATTTTTTTTCGCCCCGATCGCTGCCGTAATCATTGGTGCTGCCTGCTCAGGTGCCACGTTTGCGATATGGGGCAATAGAATGACTGAGTGCGGAAACCCGCCTACGTCATGGGGTTGCTACTGATACTGACTTGCGGGTTAATAATGAGTGCTCAGCAGTCCCGTTTCGAATACCAAGTTTGACAATGGATGTCGGCGAGGCAATTCAAAAATCCGCAAATGAGATAAAACTGTCATGATACGCCGACTGGTTTGTGTAGCTATCCACAGGGTTCAAACAGGGTGGCACGGCAAATCATTGTTTCCGCAAGGAGAGGTCGCTCCGGAAAGGGAGTTTTCGTGGGGTGTATATCGAGCGATGCGGAACACGTCCAATTTGAATATTAGATTTTGTGAAATTGCCGCGATGGCAATCGCACTGATTTCTCAGTTTGTTTTCGCCATGGATGGCAATCTCAAGCAAACACCTCATGCCTACCATTTGATTGTTTCGGTGAGAGATCAACAAATGGCGTTATTGGAAAATGGGAAGCAAGTCAGGTCGTATAAAGTTTCAACCGCGAAGAATGGCGTTGGTGAGGTGTTCGATTCTGATTTAACTCCTCGAGGCAGACACGAGATAGCGGAGAAAATTGGCGACGGAGCACCAATTGGAATGGTCTTTGTGGCGCTCATCCCTACTGGAGAAATTGTGAAAGTGAATCAACCAGGTAGATGGCCAATTGTTACAAGAGTTTTTCGCCTGCGCGGATTGGAAGAAAAAAACATAAACTCGTTTGATCGAATGATCTATCTTCATGGTTCCCCAGTAGAGCGACTATTGGGAAGTCCGGCAAGTGGAGGATGTATCCGAATGCGATCTGGCGAAATTGTCGAATTATTTGACTTGATCGATGTCGGAACACCCATCGACATAATCGAAGAGTCGCTTCCCGTTGTTCTTGCTGGCTCTCGTTACTGAGTACAACCCACAATCCATGAAGCGCCGTCGGCACTTGGGTCATAATTCGGCAACGTCTACCAATCAACTTTGTCTCTTTTATTCACCTTAAATTGAATTTGCCAAGGAAAATATTATGGAAGATATTAAGCATTTGCGGTCGAGTCCGGAATATGAACTTGCGCTTGACAATCAAGAACAAAAGATCCGGCAGCAACTCACGGCAATTGAGAACAATCCTTGGGATCGATGGCCAGAAGGAGTAGCTATCGTACTCACATTGTTTGCACTAGCCAAGGCTTTACCGATGATAACTTCAAGTGCCGTCGATATGGTGATTATTCTTGTAGGTGTATTGGCACCGTTGGCAGCGTGCTCGTATCGAATTCACAAGATTGATAAGCGAACGAAGTTACTTGCCAGCGCATTGAATTTGTAGCACAGTCTTTCATCGCTTGCTGCCAGTTTTGTTTGCTATTGGTGGCATCGTGCGCGCCATGAAGGCAAGCTGCTTTGGCAAGTCTTCCATCAGCGTCATCACAGTCCTGTCGCCTTAAGACGCTAACCGCGTTCTACAAGCACCCCGTTGAAGCAGGGATAAATTCGCTATTGAGCACGTATGTTGGGCTGACTTCATCAAGCCCAACATCAATGTTAACCTCGCGAACAATTCCAAGCGGTCACCCCTTGGAAATTGATACCAACTCCGGCAATTGAACTGACGCGCCGAGCCTGGATAACGGGCTTGAACGCAGCCAATCCTGAAGTTTATCGATGAGCTTTGAGTCGCCCGTCACTTTAATATCACCATTTTTTACAGCATCACGAAAGCGTTTCTGACACACCCACACCTCAGTCATCGCTTTCAGTGAACACGTGATCATGATATCAACATCAAAACCCTGATCATTCAGACATAAATCAATTTCACCTTTTTCCGCCACCAACCACCAATCGCGTGCAGCTTTTGGTGCGTCCAAATATTCGAACTGGACAACAATGCGGCGCTTCGGAAAAATCGCAGTGTCGACTGTACGACGCATATCCCACATTAATAAACCCGCATCCAAATCGATTTTATTTAATTTGGATGGAGCCCACCGATGACCCCACGCCCCAAGTAATTCTACGATAGGGCGCAATGCCAACCCGGCCGGAGAAAGGCTGTAAACAGGGCTTCCCTTGCCACCAGATTTTTCAACTACCCCGGCCGTCACTAACTGCTTGAGTCTTGCAGAAAATAAAGACGGAGACATCTTCGGCACGCCCTTCTTGATTTCATTAAAACGGGTACTTCCCGCAACCATTTCACGCACAATCAATAAAGTCCAACGCTCGCACAATAATTGCGCTGCTTGTGCCAACGGGCAAAACTGGCCATATAAATTCATTTTTTTCATCTCCCAATAATTCAGTTGCCGCACATCGAATTATCCGCTACAGATTCCGTACTTCCAACCACATGCGCCAGATGCTAGCTTATGGATGTTTCTAACAGTAACTATTACTCACATTTTGGAGAAACATCATGGACTCATCACTATTTGAACGACTTGGTGGCATAGAGGGCATCACCAACATCGCGAGCGATGTAGTAGAGAATCATCTGGTCAACAAAACAGTTGCCACAAGGTTTGCTAAAAGCGACATCCCTAAACTCAAAAATGCAGCAGCGACCTTCTTTATTTCAGGAACAGGCGGCCCCAATGTTTACCAGGGAAAGGATATGTTGGCTTCACATAGAGGCATGAACATTTCTGCGGTGGAATTTATGTCGGTCCTAGATGATGCTTTAGCCGCCTTGAAGAAAAACAACATTGCGCAACGAGAACAAGAAGAGGTTCTATTCGTGCTTTACAGCATGCGGTCTCAAATTGTGCTCGTCTGAACAAAAATCAAAT
>JBKJMK010000335.1:0-5559 GCA_046596005.1 Usitatibacteraceae bacterium
TTGTTTTTCCTGCAAGTCCGGCGAGCCCTGTGCGGCCTGGGAAAGCTGGGCGGGCAGTTTATCCATCAACGCCGACATGCCACCCATTTTGCGCATTTGCTGCAATTGCATTTTGAAGTCGTTGAAATCAAAGCCCTTGCCCGACTTGAATTTCTCGGCGAGCTTTTTAGCTTCAACGACATCGACATTTTTCTGTACATCCTCGATCAAGGACAGCACATCGCCCATGCCGAGAATACGTGAGGCCATGCGTTCAGCGTGGAAGACTTCGAGGCCATCCATTTTTTCCGAGACACCGGCGAACTTGATCGGCTGGCCTGTTATGTGGCGCACCGAAAGCGCTGCGCCACCGCGCGAATCACCATCAAGCTTCGTGAGCACCACGCCGGTAAGTGGCAGTGCTTCGGAAAATGCCTTGGCCACATTCACCGCGTCCTGGCCCTGCATTGCGTCAACCGTAAACAGCGTTTCAATGGGCGTGACCGCCTCATGGATCGCCTTGATCTCCGCCATCATGGTTTCGTCGATAGCAAGACGACCGGCGGTATCGATGATCAACACATCGTGAAAATGTGTCTTCGCCCACTGCTTGGCAGCGCCGGCGATATCCACAGGTTTCTCGTCGGGATTGCTCGGATAAAAATCGACGCCGACTTGCGCGGCCAGTGTTTTCAATTGCTCGATCGCGGCGGGTCGATAAACGTCGACACTAACCAGCAATACTTTTTTCTTATGCTGCTCTTTCAGCAACTTGGCGAGCTTGCCCGCGCTGGTGGTTTTGCCAGCGCCTTGCAGGCCTGCCATCAGGATGATTGCCGGTGGTGTGGTCGCAAAATTGAGCGGCAATGCGTTAAGCGTCGGCATTCGGATTGCATTTTGGGCTGCGGCGTCCGCGCCTGACATCAGCGCTATTAACTCGTTGTGAACGATGCCGACAAACGCCTGACCCGGCGTCAGGCTCTGTATCACATCGGCACCCAGCGCCTTTTCCTTTACGCGTGCGATGAAGTCTTTTACGACGGGAAGGCCGACATCAGCTTCCAGCAAGGCCATCCGGACATCCCGCAGGGCGTCGGCGATGTTGTCTTCCGTGAAACGCGATTGGCCGCGCAGTGTTTTGACGATGCCGGCTAAACGGTTTGTGAGGTTATCGAGCATGGGGCTCCAGCGTTGAAATTCGCCTCAGCGAGACGGGGAGAAAATGGGATGGTGTAAACTACTCGGCTGAAAACATTGTTACGTTTCGCAGAATTTACCTGTCATTGATGCCGAGTTTTGACCTTCATTTTACCACCGCCGTTCTGTACGGCCTGACCGCGCTGGCGGCCTGGCTTCCTGCGGTGTCGAGCGCAAATATGGATGCGACGACATCGTCCGTCGGCAGACTTGCGATGATACGCGCGGCATTGCTCGCCGGTCTCTTTTGCCATGGCGCCGCACTTGGTCATTCGTTGTTCGGCGGCGAGGGGATCAATATCGGTTTTTCGCACGCGGTCTCGCTAATAGTCTGGTTGGTGATGCTGGCGTATACGCTGGTTGGGTTCGACAATCAGTTGTTAAGAATTGTCGCTTTGTATCTTGCGCCGATTGCCGCGCTTGTTGCGATGTTGCCGATGTTGTTGCCTGCGCATCGCATCGTCAGTTACGCCGCTTGGGCATTCAAGCTGCATTTTGTTGTGGCGATTCTTGCCTATGCGCTGTACACCGTTGCCACGCTGCACGCGCTGTTGATGTTATTTCTGGAGAAGCATCTGCACGAAGGCAACGTACCGCCATTGTTGCAAGGGCTGCCGCCGCTATTGCGGCTGGAAAAATTGCTGTTTCAATTACTGAGTGTCGCGTTCTTGCTGCTTTCCGCCACCCTGGTGACCGGCATATTTTTTTCCGAAGACCTGTTCGGCAAGCCATTTCAAGTTACCTACAAAACTGTATTCGCGGCGTTGTCATGGATGATTTTCGGCGGCTTGTTGTTTGGCCACTGGAAATTTGGCTGGCGCGGCAAACTCGCGGTGCGTTGGACGCTGATTGGCTTCGTGTTGTTGCTGCTGTCGTACGTCGGCAGCAAATTTGTGTCGGAAATCATTTTGCAGCGCGTTTGAGTCCAGATCAGCCGCGTGGATTCCATTGCCCTTAACTGGTTGTTCGCAACGCTCGCGTTATTGCTACTGATTTCGGCGTTTTTTTCCATCGCCGAGACCAGCATGATGTCGCTTAACCGATATCGCTTGAGCCACATGGTAAAGAAGGGGCGAAAATCCGCGTTGATGACGCAGGCGCTGCTTGCCAAGACTGATCGCTTGCTTGGTGTCATCCTTCTCGGAAACAACCTGGTGAATTCGGCATCTGCTGTACTTACCGCCATCATTGCTGAGCGACTCTTGGGTAAGGATGAGTATGTACTGGCTGCGGCAACAGGAGCGGTAACGTTTCTCATCCTTGTATTCAGCGAGATCACGCCGAAGGTAATTGGTGCGCGCTTTCCCGAGAAAATCGCGTTGCCGGCGAGCTATGTGCTGACACCACTCCTCAAGATTTCGTATCCCGTGGTCTGGTTCGTCAATTTGTTCGTGCAGATGCTGCTTAGATTGATGCGAATAAAACCCGTGGAGGAGGGGCACGCGCATTTGTCGATGGAAGAGTTGCGTACTCTGGTGCTTGAGGGTGGTAAGTTCATTCCAAAAAAGCAACAGAAGATCATGGTGAATCTTTTCGATCTTGAGAGTATGACAGTCGATGACACGATGACACCCCGCGCCATGATTGAAGGCGTGGATGTGCAGGACAGCATCGAAGACATTCGCAATACCCTTGCCACCGCGCATCACACACGATTGATTGTGTACGACGGCGATTTATCAAACGTGGTCGGCGTGGTGCATATGCGCAAAGTGCTGAACGCGACGCGCAAGGAGCCTTTATCGATGGACACCCTGAGGGAAATTTGCCGCGATCCCTACTTTGTGCCGGAAGGTACCGGATTGCTCGCGCAACTGACGCAGTTTCAGGAGAACCAGCGGCACATGGCGCTGGTGGTAGACGAATACGGTGAAATGAAGGGTATGGTCACGCTGCAGGATATCCTTGAAGAAATTGTTGGCGAATTTACCAGCCAGTCGCCGATGAATACCGGGCTCTATCGCAAACAGGACGATGGCAGCGTGATGGTTGAAGGCTCATGTCCACTGCGTGCGCTTAATCGCAAACTTGGTTACCAGTTTCCGCTGGGTGGCCCAAAAACCATCAACGGATTGTTACTGGAGCAGTTGGAAGATATCCCCGAGCCCGGCGTGACGGTTAAAATTGCCGATGTCGCAATCGAGATCATGCAGGTGCAGGACAAGATGGTGAAAGTAGTAAGGTTGCCACGCCGCAAATGACATAAAGCATTGCCGCAGTTAAGGTTTTGGTGCCGCCGCTGTCTTGATAAGACTGTCCCATTCGGCAAGTGGAATGCGGGCAACCGGCTCGGTGCCGCCATTGCCATCTGGTTGGTAGACAACAATTTCCGCCTCTTGCAGGGAGCCCATGATGCGCTCCTCCGCTTTGGGGCTGCCGTGGGTGTGTGAAACGAGCACACGATTGGTCCCCTTGGGCGGCATTGCCGCCAACTGTTTGAAGCGGGCCGTGTTCACATCAAAGCCGACGCGCTGTCCAATTTGATGATTCAAGTCCTCAGTAATTTCGATAGGCCCCAACCCCATTGCGTGTCCGGTGTCGCGGGTGCGGCAGAACTGTGCGGTCAGCACCTGGCTGATCGGGATCTTCAGTTCGCGCATTGCGGTACCCAGTTTGTGTGCCTGATCGCGCCCTGCATCTGCAATATTGCGCTGGATGGTGCAGTTTTCCCACCAAAGCGGCGTTTGTATCAGGTTGCCGTCTTGTCCGACATTCGAAATCGCATGGCGCATGTATAGATTGAATCCACCCTTGCGTAGTGCTTGTAAGAGTGCACCTCCCTTGAGCTCCTTTGCCGCATCGATCAATGGAATATTCGGCGGCGGTGTCGCAGCGGTAACCTGCGGCGATTGCGCGACAACGGCGGGGACGAGATCGACGACGGACTGTTTGCCTATCCACTGCCACTGGCCCGGGGAAAGCGTGGTGATGTAATGGAAGCGGTTGCCCGGTTCCACCTTGAAAATGGCAGTGTGGCTTTCCGGTAGTGTTGCTAGCGCTGGGTGAATGATGCCTGGCGGCAGCGAGTGACCGACCAGAACACGATTGCCTTTCGGGGTGGTGGGTTTGGTGAGCAATTGCTGAATTCCCGCAGCGTAACTGGCCAGTGAACTAACTGCCGACGTGGCTTCCTGCGGCTGTTTATTGAGTGCGGTGACATCGTTGAGCGCCGAATTATGAAGCGGCACCGCGATACCGAGGAGGACTGCAGTGTCGACGGCGCGACAAAATTCGCTGCTTAGAACTTCAGATACAGCAATTCTCTGGCGCGACAAGGCCTCGGCAACGGCGCGCATCTGCGCTTGCACTTCCGGGCCAATGCGCTGTGTGTTCTGGCAATCCTTCCACCATTGCCCTGTGACAACCTTGTCGGCCCTTGCAGGCAGGACAGCACCGTGCCGCAAATACAGGACATAGCCTCCATTACGTAGCTCCCGCACCAGCCCATCCGAAAGAGCAAAAGATGCTTCTTCAACAGCCAATGGCTGGGGGACAAGCACATTGGCTGTCGCTTTTGCCGTATGTGAGTTTGCGCTTACTGACTGTGCGTACAGTGACGCGTAATGGAATATGACGAAAGCAATCGCTACTAACGAGCCAAGTAGGCGGACGAGACATTGATGAAACTTGGTTAATATTTGCATGAAGGCTCGACCGATAGTCAGTTTGCGTTTGTCCAAG
The DNA here is from genome assembly GCA_046596005.1 of Usitatibacteraceae bacterium. Taxonomy (GTDB): domain Bacteria; phylum Pseudomonadota; class Gammaproteobacteria; order Burkholderiales; family Usitatibacteraceae; genus UKL13-2. Next base: position 4,858 of record JBKJMK010000335.1, read on the forward strand.
CGGATGCATCTGCTAAATTATATTTTAATGTCCGCGCCACCGGAAAAAACATGCGGTTCGCCCTGCGGTCGTCTATGTGCGTTGTCGGAAACGCTGCGCGTACACGCATTGTCATCTCTTTCCGCCACGGGGTTTGACGTTGCGTTGGAAAACCCGGATAATGTTGGGTTCCGTGGAGAGGTGGCCGAGTGGTTAATGGCAGCAGACTGTAAATCTGCCCTCTTACGAGTACGCTGGTTCGAATCCAGCCCTCTCCACCAAAGGTTCACGGAGCAGGTGAAGTGTAATCGCGTTGCGGGTGTAGCTCAATGGTAGAGCAGAAGCCTTCCAAGCTTACGACGACGGTTCGATCCCGTTCACCCGCTCCAGTTTTTTCGGCGATTGAAATATCGCCGACGTAGTTCGGAAGCACTTTGACGAGGAACATGCAAGACGCGCACATTTTTGCCAACCAAGCGCCGCTTACGCGCTTGTAAACAAGGGTGAGTGCAACGCCGCAGGTTTCCGTCAAAGTGCTTCCGCTGCAGCCCTTGTAGCTCAGTGGCAGAGCACTCCCTTGGTAAGGGAGAGGCCACGCGTTCAATCCGCGTCAAGGGCACCAACATTAGTTGCAAAGAATCAGTCATACCCCAACGTTGATTTTCAGAACTCATTTTAGATTTGGCGAGGACAAGAAATGGCAAAAGGCAAGTTTGAGCGAAC
>JBKJMK010000106.1:0-34052 GCA_046596005.1 Usitatibacteraceae bacterium
GCGTGGTATTCATGTTCATGTTGATCTCCTTTATTGATTGATGGAAAAATTAAGTCCTCCGCTTCACCAGTCCCGCGATCAGGCTGACCAGAAAAAGCACCAGGAATATAAAAAACAATACTTGGGCGATGCTGGAGGCACCTGCCGCGATACCGCCAAACCCCAGAAGGCCGGCAACAATAGCGATGATGAAAAAAACAGCGGCGTAATACAACATGGTTTCTCCTTGCGTTGTTTGGGGAGCTGGCAACACAAGGGGTGAATATTGTTAAATTCGCATTGCCAAGCTACCATTGCAGATTACGCAAACAGCCTGAATGGGCGCATCAGACAGTGGGCCTACCCCGTGTAGGACAGACGCCGATTTATGCTTACAGGCGCCGCAACTTGGCTAAGCCCTATAAAACACGCGCGCCAACGCTTCGACATCGGCAAGTTCGTTGTACACCTGCGCGGAAATGCGCACCCAAAGTCGGCCGCCGATGGCGATGACGGGTACTTCGATATTGTGTTTCTGTAAAAATTCCTGACGCCACCGTACAACGGATGCTGCACTGGCAGCCTCGTTCACTGGCAGTGGCAATGTCACCAGGCCGGCAAACATTGCCAGTGGCGCGCCGGGTGCGACATGCCACGCCTCAGCGATGCACGCCGCCGCTGCGTGTGTCTGATCGCGCAACGCGGCGCGATAACGCTCAGCACCGAGTGCCTCGATAAACTCCAGCGCCGCTGGCACCGCCAATCGTGCGCTCGGGTCATTGGTACCGGTCCAGGCGAATTCTTGCGCAAATCCTTCGCCGAAAAAATTGGAAATCACCACCGGATGCAGGTCGCGTTGGCCTTCCGGTGTTGCAACGATAAAGCCACACGCCTTTGGCGCGCACAACCATTTATGGCAATTGCCAACGTACCAATCCACACCCAACTCACCAAGCGTATCCAGCGACAACGGCAACATCCCCGGTGCATGCGCGCCATCCACCAGCACCTTTATGCCGCGTTCATGGCATATCCGCACGATAGCCTCAAGGGGGGTAACCACCGCCAATGGCGAGAAAATGTGATCGATGATCGCGATGCGCGTACCGGCCGTGAGTGCATCCGCGTAAGCATCGATGAGTGCCTGCGGCCCGGTCAGCGGCCACGGTACTTCAGCTTCCACTACGGTGAGGCCATGCCGCTCGGCAAGAAAGCGCACCGTATTCTTCACCGCTGGATACGCATGATTTGCGAGCACGATACGGTCACCCGTCTGCCATCGCATCGAGCGCAATACGGCATTGACGCCTGCCGTGGCATTTTCCACAAAAGCCAGCGTAGAGGGTGAGGCACCGACAAAACCCGCCAGCCGCGCAGCTGCCGCACGCAGCGCAACAGGCAACGTGTCGACCATGAATCGCACCGGCTCCCGTTCCATCTCATCGCGCCAGCGCAACTGCGCGGCCTGCACATAACGCGGCGTCGCCCCGAAGGAGCCGTGGTTGAGAAAATGGATATCGGGCTCCAGTGACCACAGGCCGCGCAGATTGTGACCGAACCTGGCGTTCGGTGGGGGAAGCAGGGGTTTGCGTGCGGCGACCGTCATGTTGAATACATCATCCCACGAGGATCGCGCCATCTTCCGCATGACAGAGTGTAGATCGCCATTTTGCGCGGCTCCCGGACAGAAAAGCCGCTGTAAGCCGCGCCAGAGCTAGACATCATGGCAGCGAAAACCGCAAACATGGCTGGTCCCCGATGGCGATGTGGATGGTCAATCTGACAAGCGTAAAAAAGCGCCATCATCCCGAATTGATGATGGCGCCAGTGCTATGGTGCCGGGCTACGTGCAACGCGTAATCAGTTCACCTTCAGCCCTTTTTCCTTGAAATACTTCAGCGCACCCGGATGAAATGGAATGGGTGAGCCACCGGTGAGTTGATTGTCGAGAGCCAGATAAGTTGCGTCTTTGTGTACGGCGACAATTTCGGCTTTTTTCTCGAACATGGTTTTAACGATGTCGTAGACAACTTTTTCGTCGGCTTTTTCATTCACCACCAAAATATTCCACACCGTAAGGTTGGCGCTGTCTTTGTCCTGACCTGGATAGGATTTCGAGGCGATCTTGTTTGCAACGTATAGCGGCCCGTACTTCGCACGCATCTTGTCAACTGCGTCGCCGTGGTCGATTAGCTTGATCTTGGTATTCGGGGTCGCGGCAAGATCAGTGATCGCGGGCGTCGGAATGCCGCCGACCCAAATGAGCGCATCAATTTTTCCGTCCTTGAGTGCATTCACCGACTCGGCGACCGAGAGGCGTTCACGTTTCACGTCTTTATCTTTGTCGATGCCGTACGCCTCGAGGATCCGAAACGCCATCACCTCGGTGCCGCTGCCTGGCGAGCCGGTGGAGATGCGCTTGCCTTTCAAGTCGGCCATTTTTTCGATGCCCTTGCCTTCAACGGTGACGACGTGCGTCAAGTTCGGATAGAACACGACGATCGCGCGTAACGCTTGCTTGTTGTCCTTGAATTTGTCGAGGCCCGAATACGCGTCCCACGCGGTATCGGCCATGGTAAAGCCGACTTCGGCTTTCCCCGCACCGACCAGTTTCATGTTGTCCACGGATGCCCCGGTCACTTCGGCTGTCGCCTGCATGTTGGGTACGTACTTGGACAGTACATTTGCGATGCCGCCACCAAGCGGGTAGTAGACGCCGCCGGTACCGCCGGTGGCGATAGAAATTCTCGTCTGCGCAAGCGCAGAACCAGCCAATGCAACACCAACCAAGCCCGCTGCAAACCATCCAATTCGTTTCATGAGTCCACTCCTGTTATTTATCAAGCTGTATTATTTGAGCATACGCTATCCTGCACGTAAAGCAGAACGATCAACAAGTTGTCACTGGCGGCAAGGTGCGCAGCGCCAGCGACGGCGGGAGTAAACTTTTACCCGCAGCACTTAACCAAGAAAAACCAAGAGCATTCCCGGGAGAATCGATGAACGATCCGCTTCAGAATCAAGCCGCTGCCAGTGACAAGATCAGCGCCGAAGCACTGAAAAAAGCCGAGGAATTTATCGAGGAAGAGGAAGGAGCTGCGCACAAGCTAAAAGGCTGGATGGCGATTTTTCTCACCGCCGTTGCGGTACTCACGACCGTGTTTCATCTTTACGCGGCGTATGGCATTGTGCCGACGCAGCAGTTGCGCGCCATACACGTCGGTCTGGTCCTGTTTCTTTCATTTCTGATGTTTCCGGTCTCAAAACGCTTTCGCCATCGCATCATGTGGTGGGACGTTATCCTTGCGCTGGTGAGCGCCGGAATTATCATTTACATGATCGTTGGTGGGGACGATTTTACGGACCGCGCCGTTACCCCGACGCAATGGGACATGATTCTGGGCGTGGCACTGATCGTGTTGGTGTTGGAGGCCGCGCGCCGCACTTCAGGATGGATCATGCCGCTGGTGTGCGTGCTGTTTATTGTCTACGCGATGATCGGCCCCTGGCTGCCCGCACCGTGGACGCATCGCGGTTACGACATTGCCCGACTCATCGGCCACATGTACATGACGCTCGAGGGCATCTTCGGTGTCGCTGTTGATGTCTCGGCGACGCTGATTATTTTGTTCACCATTTACGGCGCGTTCTTGCAGTATTCCGGTGCCGGAAAATTCTTTCTGGATTTTTCCTTCGCGGTAATGGGCGGCAAACCCACCGGTGCGGGGCGCACCGTCGTGCTGGCATCATTCCTGTTGGGCGGCCCCTCGGGTTCGGGTGTCGCGACCACGGTGACCATCGGTTCGGTTGCGTATCCGATGCTCGCCAAAGCAGGGTATGAAAAAAACGCCGCCGGCGGCTTGCTGGCGGCCGGTGGATTGGGGGCGATTCTGTCGCCGCCAGTGTTGGGCGCGGCGGCGTTCCTGATCGCCGAATTCCTGAAAATTTCCTACCTCGACGTCATTATCATGGCGACGGTGCCGACGCTGCTTTATTATTTTTCGCTGTTCATCATGGTGGAGCTGGATGCACGCAAATATGGCATGGGCAATGTGCCCTTCGAGCTGGCTGCGACGGCGTGGGAGCTTTCAAAAAAATATTGGTTTCACTTTGCCTCGCTGATCTCAATCATCGTCTTCATGCTAATGGGATTCTCGCCAACGCTCTCGGTTTTCTGGGCGACAGTGGTAGCGTTTGTGGTGAGTTTTTTCAGACGCGATTGTGCGTTGATTTCCTACGATGTGTTGCGCGGCAAATCGCCGCTCGTGAAGGGCCTATGGAATTCAAACCTCATCAAGGCGATGGAGGCTGGCACGACCGGGGTGCTCAATGTCGCCGCCACCTGCGCGGCGGCGGGCATTATTGTCGGTGTAGTCACGCTCACCGGATTGGGGCTCAAGTTTTCGAGCATTGTCATCGCGTACGCGGGCGGCAGTCTTATTCTGACTGCCATTTATACGGCGTTAATCGTCTGGGTGGTTGGGCTGGCCGTGCCGGTAACTGCCAGCTACATCATTTGCGCCGTTATTGCGGCTCCGGCCATGATCCAGCTTGGCGTACCGGACTTTGCGGCACACATGTTCATTTTTTATTACGCGGTGCTATCGGAGGTGTCGCCGCCGACGGCATTGTCCCCCTTCGCTGCCGCAGCGATCACCGGTGGCGACCCATACAAAACAACACTCCAATCCTGGAAATACACCTTGCCCGCCTTTGTCGTGCCGTTTATTTTTGTGCTGGATCCGCTGGGTGCGGGGGTGCTCCTGAAGTTGCCCAAGGGGGCGAGCTGGTTTGATGTCGCCGGTGTCGTGACGCTGGCGTTTGCAACCATGGCGGTGCTCGCTGCGGGCGCGCAAGGCTGGCTGTTAAAGCGTACTACCCTGATCGAGCGCGCGATGCTCATCGTCGGCGGCGTCATGATGCTCGTGCCGCAACCCTTATGGGACGCGCTCGGCTTCGCGCTGGCCATTGGGGTGGTGCTGCTGCAAAAGACACGGCGCGATGATGCGGGCGTAACAACGCGAATGTGAACGGTGATGGCGCGTGCGGAAATTTCCGGCAACTGCAAAACCCGCCTTTCCCAAATACGCCCGTACGCCACTTCCATTCCAGTGGGGAATACAAAACACCAGAACCGGGGCGGCTTTCCAAGCATTATTGCCCGGAGAGCCGCGCAGAATGGCGTTTTACATGATGGCGCGTAATTTAAGCGCGGCGCATCCCGTTAGTTTTGCCGCCAACACATTGACCTTATCAATCGATGCAGGGTTCGACCACAAATCCGCTACGTTTGCCATCAATGCCGCGACAATCGGGCCGTCCGGGTGCGCGTCACGCCCGGCCGGGTCGGGGAATGCATCGAAGATGGCGAATGTTGATAAGGAGGGGGAAGGCTGGCGATTAGTAGCCGCGCCCGGTTTCCACTACACCTTCGATCGTTTCGCCACGCTCCATGGCGCGTATTTTTTCGGCGATTTGCACCACACTTTCTGCTCGTAATGTGAGCGCTGAAATGTGCGGTGTAATGGTAATTTTCGGGTGTTTCCAGAAGGCGTGACCGGGGGGCAGTGGCTCTTCTCGAAATACATCCAGCGTCGCACCGGCAAGGCGGCCACTGTCAAGCATCGCTAGCAAATCGTTCTCCACCAGATGCCTGCCGCGTGCGACATTGATCAGGTAGGCACCCGGTTTCAGTTTTTCAAACGTCGCCGCATTCAAGATGCCTTCTGTGTCCGGCGTGAGCGGCAACACGCACACCAGCACGCGTACACGCGGCAAGAATTCATCGAGGCCCGCGCGGCCGGAAAAGGTCTGAATACCGGGCAAACTTTTCGTCGTGCGCGACCAGCCAAAAACGGGATAGTCGAATCCGGCAACCGACTGCGCGACGCGTGCACCCATGTTGCCAAGCCCCATTACGCCCACCGGATAAGCGACGCGGTCGATGGCTGGCTCACGTTTCCATTCTCCTGCTTTCGCATGGCCCTCATACACTGCGAAGCCGCGTGTATGACGGATGAGTGCATGACTCACATATTCGGCCATCTGAACGGCCATCCCCGCATCATTGAGTCTGACGATAGGCACGCCTGCGGGGAGATTTGGCAGTCTCATCAAGGCATCGACCCCGGCACCGATGTTGAATACCGCTTTCAATTCGCGCTGCGAGGCGAGCAGTTCCACCGGTGGTGCCCACAGCACCGCAAATTCGGCCTGGCGGCCGGTGCAATCGGGCGTCCATGCCCACACCTCGGCGAAGGGAAATGCAGTGCCGATTTCATCAAGCCAGGGCTGGAGATTTTTTTCCGGGGAATAGAAGAGGATTTTCATCCTGGGATCAGCTTCCAGACAGATGCACAGGCTTCATCACCATTTGCAACCGCCCTCCCGAACCGCGCTCAGTACCAGCGGCACCACGGCGGCCAAACCCATGTCGGCATAGGCATCCCGGCAGTCATTTTTCTTTAGCGCCTTGTCGAATGCCTGCTGCTCCTTGGACTTTGGTTTTTGTTGTGGTGCGCCAGGAAACGGAAAGACGGTGCGCGGACCGGTGCCGTCGCTGGTAATTTCGCGTGCACGTCTGCGCACCGCGTCAAGGTCAATACCCGGTGTTTTAAGCGGTGCTGGTGCGAGTCCCGGCGTATCGATCAATGCCCTGGTCGCCTCGCCGCGCGGTCTGAAAATATCATTGTCAGCGGCGGGAGCACCCGATGGCGCGACTGTGGCTGCCACAGGTGGTCCGACCGGTGCCACCACCTCACGTTCGGGCTTTGGTGTTTTTGTTGTTTCCACGCGTTGCGTTGACTCGCTCAACGCGGGTGGCGACGGTACGGCGGGTGCCGGCATTTCGCGCGTCTTCGACTCGGCAGGTGCGGTGATCGGTTGCGTGCGCTCTCGTTCTGGTTTCGGTGGCAGGGTGGGCGCAATCGGCGTAACGGGAACCGATGGCGTCGGAGCAGCAGGCTGCGTTGCTGGCTGAACAACTTCACGCGGCTTGGGCGAGGGTGCCGATACAATTGGTTTTGTGGCTTCGCGCTCTATTTTTGCTGGAGGCGGTTCGGGCTGCAGTGCGGGTGTGGCAATTAAATCCTCGCGGGGTTTCAGCTCCACCGGCTTGATAGGCAGCAGCGGCGTTACCAGGGCACGTTCAATTTTTACTGGCGCAATCAGCTCAGCGACAGGTTCGACGACGACGGGAGGCTGGATGGTCGGCGCGACGATGACGGGCGGCTGAGCAACCAGGGCTTCGCGCGGCACCTGCTCGGTTGGCGGTGCATAGGCGCGTTCGGCAGACGGTTTCGGCACGACGAAGTCTGTGACGGCTTTTTCGACATCTTTCGAAATCAACGGTGGCATCTCGAAGGACGATGCCTGCGCGGGCGGCGAAACATCCTCCACGAGCGACGCTCGTTCTGTCTGCTCCGAGGCGCGACGGTCGAGTTTTTCCGACGTGATTCCGGGCGAGGCAGGTGTGGCACGCGGGTCGGCGACCGGTCGTTGTAGCGTCGTGGTATCGCGATCAAGCTTCAGCGCAACACCGCGATCGGGCAACAAACTCTGTACTGTTACTGTCAATGCGCCCCACAGTTTTTCGCCGCGCTTCGCCCCGCCACCGACCGTATCCCCAAATAGTACGATGACCAATACGTGTAGCATCAGCGAGAGCAAAACGAACTGGTCGAGCGTAGGCCGCTCGACCGTGAATACTGAAAATCTGCTGAGGGTGAATCCGCTATACATGACGTACTTGGCAAGCAACGGTAAGTAGTTTCTTAGCATACCGCGATTGAGCGGCGAACCTTGCAAACAACGCCACCGGTGCGGCGCACGGAAATCGCTATTACGCGGCTTTCTTTCGGCGCGCGACAGGCGACTTCGCGACAGTCTTAACGACGGACTTAGGCGCTTTGCGTTTCGTGGCCACCACTTTCGTCGACAGCTCTTCCGCGGCGGGTTTTTTCACAACCTTCTTCGTCACTTTTTTTACGGCCTTCTTTGTCGGCGCGCCAAATTTTTCAGCGAGCAATTCCACCGCCTCCTCAAGGGTAATGGACTCGGCTTTGTCCTTGTCGGCGATAGTTGCATTGGCTTTGCCGTGTTTGACGTATGGCCCATAGCGACCCGCGAAAACAGAGATTTCCTGATCGTCATCAGGATGCTTGCCAAGAATGCGCAACGCGCCAGCACTGGCCGTTCGCAAGCCCTTGCTGCCTTTACCAGCTTTTGGTTCACGCTCTTCAAATTCAAAACCGATTTTTCCATCAGGCTGACGCACCAGAAAAGCCGAGAACGGCCGGCCTTTTTTGGAGATGAACTTTTCCAGCAACGGTGATTTGCCGGTTTCCAGCAGCTTCATCATTTCTTCGCGCGCAATGGCGCGTTTCAATATCGTTCTGCCCGAGCGGAAATCGCAGGTCTTTGCAGCACCGAAGGATTTTTCGCAGGCGTAAGAATTAGGCATTTCATAAACGTTAGACTTGCACTTCGGACAGGGGCCGAGTGATTCCTGACCCGAGAAATCCGGTGGCTCCGCGTCGTCCCCCGCGCCGTCGCCCCAGGAAAACTCGATGGCGAGGTCTTTGTTCAAAATCAGGTTTGCCGAAAATGCGCGGCCCAGCCGACTACGAAAACCATCGAGCGGCCCAACATCACGCTTCGAAATAAGTGTTTCGGCCTCCACCGCTTCCAGCTGGCGCCCAGCAAGAATTTTCCAAAAACCGAAATCGCATTTCACACACTGGAATTTCTTGTAGTTTTCGTGGACTTCGGCGCCGCATTTCGGGCACGGTACTGCGATGGCACCGAAATCCCCGGGGATGGTGTCGTGCTCGAAATTTTTTGCTTGTCCGACAATGTGCTCGGTCATGTCGATAATTTCGGCCATGAATTTTTCGCGCTTCAATTCGCCCTTTTCCATCAGCGCGAGTTTTTTCTCCCAGTCGGCGGTGAGTTCCGGTGAATACAACTCCGGGATTCCCAGGCCGTGCAGGGCAATCATCAGCGAAGCGGCTTTAGCGGTGGGAATTAATTCTCGTCCTTCGCGGTGCAGGTATTTTTCATAGAGCAGACCCTCAATGATCGCGGCGCGCGTTGCAGGCGTACCGAGGCCTTTTTCTTTCATTGCCGCTCGCAACTCCTCGTCGTCGATCGCCTTGCCGGCACCTTCCATCGCGGACAGCAACGTGGCCTCTGAGTAGCGTGCTGGTGGCTTGGTGGTGTTGGCTTTGACCTCAACCGTCTCAGCTTTGACCTTCTCGCCTGATTTCACCGGCGCAAGATTGGTGGCGGCGGTTTCGTCATCGACATCGCGACCATACACGGCGAGCCATCCGGCGTTCACCATCACTTTGCCTTCTGATTTGAAGGCTTCGTTCTCTATTCGCGTGATGCGCGTTGTTTGCTGAAATTCGGCCGAGGGATAGAACACCGCGAGAAAACGCTTCACCACAAAGTCGTACAGCTTTGCCTCAATCTCATTCAAGGATTTCGGTGCTTGCGTGGTCGGGATGATCGCGAAGTGGTCTGAAATCTTGCTGTTATCGAAGATGCGTTTGTTTGGTTTCACCCAGCCGCTATCGAGGACTTTCTTGGCGAAGACGTTGTACTCGCCTTCTTTCAATACTTGCAGCGTCTCTTTGACAGTCTCGATGTAATCTTCCGGCAGTGCGCGCGCATCGGTACGCGGGTAAGTCAGCACTTTATGTTTCTCGTATAACGCTTGCGCGAGTCCAAGCGTGGTTTTGGCGGAGAAACCGAATCGCGAATTGGCCTCGCGCTGCAATGACGTCAGATCGAACAGCAGGGGCGATGCCTGGGTGGTCGGCTTGGATTCTTCTTCGACGACGCCGATTTTCCCGAAGCATTTGGTAACAATGGCACGGGCTGCTTTTTCGTCCCAAAGGCGCTCAGAACGCAAATGCTCGTCATCTTCGGACTTCTTGAACTTTTCATCGAACCAGCGACCAGGATAATCACCGCCTGCTGCCGAAAAACTGCCGTGAACCTCCCAGTAGTCGCGTGGACGAAACGCTTTAATGCGCTCTTCGCGTTCAACCATGATCGCGAGCGTGGGCGTTTGCACACGACCGACAGTGGTCAGTTGAAACCCACCGGACTTGGAGTTGAACGCCGTCATTGCACGCGTGCCATTGATACCGACCAGCCAATCCGATTCGCTACGGCACACAGCCGCGTCGGCCAGACCCAGTTTTGCTTCATCGGGCAACAGCGATTTGAAGCCTTCCCGGATAGAGGCCGGTGTCATCGATTGCAGCCACAGACGTTTGATCGGCTGCTTTGCTTTGGCGAACTGCACGATGTAACGGAAAATTAACTCGCCCTCGCGGCCCGCATCGCAAGCGTTAATCAATGCATCGACATCCTTGCGTTTGAGGAGTCTTTGCAACGCCTTCAGGCGATCTTCGGTCTTTTCGATCGGCTTTAGCTGAAAATAGGTAGGAATCGCAGGCAGATGCGCAAAAGTCCACTTGCCGCGTTTGACCTCTTCCTCTTCAGGCATGCCGATTTCGACTAAATGGCCCACTGCAGATGACAAAACGTATTCGTCGCTTTCGAAGAAATCTTTTTGTTTGGTAAAACCGCCCAATGCCTTGGCGATATCGTTTGCGACGGAAGGTTTCTCAGCGATGATGAGGGACTTGCCCATGAATTTCAGTGCTTTTCTGGTTTATTTACTGATTGGTTTACTGATCCGAAAACCAGCAAAAGGGGACAAATGATAGGCAGGGTTCACCTTTTATCGCAAGCGCAATGTCAAAGCTTTGTCGAAATTCGCTGCGAATTCAACTGGTGGCGTTGCTGTGTTCCCTGGTTTTGAATTAACGCAGCCGCTGATATTTGCCGCCCGGCATGGACGCAATAGCGCCGTCGAGTTCAAGTTCGGTGAGACGCGCAATAAGTTGATCGGTAGGCGTTTTAACTCTTTCCAACAATGCATCGGTCGATACTGGATCAAAACCCATCGCGGCGAGCACTGGATCGCTTTCGGCTTCGTCACCGTCAACCGTGGCGACGGCGGCTATAGGTTTGACGCCACCCCATTGAAGCTCCGTCAGAATGTCGTTAGCGTCGTCGACCAACTTGGCGCCTTGTTTAATGAGTTGGTGACAGCCCTTTGAAAATGGTGAGTGAATGGAACCAGGGATTGCGAACACTTCCCGGCCATGCTCGCCCGCTTGGCGCGCTGTAATAAGTGAGCCGGACGCAAGTGCCGCTTCAACGACCAGCACCCCCCGCGAAAGGCCGCTGATAATACGGTTCCGGCGCGGGAAATTTTTAGCGAGTGCGGGTGTACCCAATGCGAACTCGGAAACAATCAATCCACGTTCGGCAAGATCGTGCGCCAACGCTTTGTTGCGCGCCGGGTAAACCAGATCTAATCCGGTGCCAACCACAGCAATCGATGAGCCCCCGCCCGCTAGCCCGCCGCGATGCGCGGCAGCATCGATGCCTAAAGCCATGCCAGAGATGATGGTGAACCCCGCTTCCGACAAATTGCGCGCAAACGCTTCGGCATTCAAGAGTCCGGATGGTGTGGCATTTCGGCTTCCGACAACAGCGAGTCCCGGTCGACCCAGCAGTTCGCGGCGACCTTTCAAGTAGAGGGTGGGCGGTGGGTCGGCGATCTCCAAGAGCTGTGGCGGATAGTCTTCATCTGCCAGCGTAAGTAAGTGATTGCTTTCGTTTTCAAGCCATCTTAGAGCAGCAGCAATTTTTTCCGGTGGGGGCCCTGTGGCGATAGCGCGCGCTACGGAAGGTGGAACGACTTGGCTCAAAGAGGAAACAGATTGGCCAATTACTACCGATGGCGCGCCAAAGAGCGCCAGCAACTTGCGCATCCCCTCGCCACCCAAGCCGGGTGTCAACTCCAGTGCGAGCCAAGCATGCGGCTCAGCGCCGGGTGCTGGGATGGGCATCGCGCGATGAATTGAGGCGACTAGGGAGTTTGAACTACGTCGCCGATTTGCAACGGCCGACGGATCGACATCACAAGCGCGTAAGAGACCTTCTCGAAGACCCGAAAAACAAACACAAGTCCATTGCGCTCGTCAGGCAATTTAACGGTGCCCCCTAACGCCGTATCGCCATCTGCCGAGCTAGGTGTCGCAGACGGGGACTTGGTTGCTTGTCCGAGCGGGTCAGCGGTGCTTACTGTTGCGCCTTTGCGCAGGGTCGCCAACACATGCCCGACTTCCATCCCTTCACGCTTACCCAAGTCAATTGTGACAATAGAGTACTGCGCACCCGTATCCACGCCGTTAAGTACTGAAATAACCGCGCCTGAAACATTCGTCGCCGGTGATCGCGGGCTGTAGGATGGCACCGTCGTATCCGCAGTAGGGGTGAGACGATCACCTCGGTAAACTTCCTGAGTGGATCGCAATATTTCAATCGTGGAGCTTTCGCCAAAGCGCACAACTTTTGCTTCCCCAATGTAATTGACTTCATAACCAAGTACTTCGCCTGCCTGGTTTTTGAGCGCTTTTCCTGGCCGGTAGACTTGCCACTTGGTACCAAATTTTTGCTCCAGGCCAAGCGCGTACGCGATATTTCCGGCACCGATCACGACGCGATCATCTTCTGTTGCAATTATTCGTGGCGCGTCCGCCAAAGCGCCTTCTTCTATCACAAGTGGCAGCGACAAAAATGGCGCGATGACACGGGAAGGAATTGAGGGTACCGCTTGGGCCAGTGAATCAACGCGCACCCTGGGTTGCAAGCGACCACTATCACCACTCACGCCGCCGCCATAAGCCAGCGACAGACTCGGATTACCGTTGGCATCGAAGGTCAATTTGATCACGTCGCCGGGATAGATCCAATGCGGATTCTTGATCTGCTCACGGTTCATGTTCCAGATTTCCGGCCAACGCCACGGTTCCTTCAGAAACGTTCCCGCAATGCCCCATAGGGTGTCGCCCTTGACGACCACGTAAGTAGCCGGCGCATTGTCAGCAAGCTGAATAGGCGCAGTCACCTTTCTGGTCGTCGCTCTTTTGGCGGCATCGGAAACACTCGCCTCAACCTTTGCACCCGGATTAGCCTGGCTCCATGCGATCTGGGGAACAAAACTGACCAAAGAGAGGACAAATACGAGTGTGAGCTTGCTTTTTATCATGGCGGATCTCACTTTTGTAGGAGCAAATCAGGTGGCAGGACGGGCACTGTTGCTCGGAACGCATCAACCAAATTTGCCATATGCGGCGACTTCTACTAGACTTGTAAGTCAGTAAAGCGCCACAAACTTAAAGTCATTCCTTAAGATTCTGCACCTAATTTATTCAATTCGCAAGCAATTATGGCCATTTTGGACGTTGTAACCTACCCCGATCCGCGACTTACCCGCGTCGCAGAGCCTATCAAGATTATCGACAACAAAATCAAGAAGTTGGTCGACGATATGGCTGAAACCATGTACGAGGCACCCGGCGTCGGCCTTGCGGCGACCCAAGTCGGGGAATTGAAGCGCCTGATGGTGATCGATGTCTCCGAAGAGAAGAACCAGCTTCGGGTTTTCATCAACCCGGAGATCATCAAGAAGGAAGGCACGGCAGTCAACGAAGAAGGCTGTTTGTCGGTGCCCGGTTTCTACGACAAGGTTGAGCGTGCGGAAACCGTCATGGTCACCGCATTGGACCGTGATGGTCAGCGTTTCACAATAAATGCCTCCGGCTTGCTGGCAGTCTGCATCCAGCACGAGATTGACCATCTGGACGGACATGTATTCGTTGAATACCTTTCACCGCTTAAGGCGAACCGTATCAAGAACAAGTTGATCAAGCGCCAGCGTGAATTTGAGCGTGATGCAGAATTGGATGTACCACGTCGACGTGTTGCCGTGGCTGCCCGCGCGTAAATATTGCCTTTTCGAACCAATAGAAACGCCGGCTTTTGAGGCCGGCGTTTTTGTTTCCGAATGCCCATGAACATTATTTTTGCCGGCACGCCTCCATTCGCTGCTGCGGCACTTGCCGCGCTGTACGCTGCACACCACCAAGTCGCATTGGTGTTAACCCAGCCGGATCGCCCAGCCGGACGCGGGTTGAAACTCAAGCCCAGCGCAGTGGCCGAAGAGGCGACACGGCTGGGATTGGCAATCGCAAAACCAGCGTCGCTAAAGGATGACACTATCCAAACCCTGTTGCGCGAAGTTACGCCAGACGTAATCGTCGTCGCGGCTTATGGCTTGATCTTGCCGCAGGCGGTGCTTGATATTCCAAAATATGGGTGCATCAATATCCACGGTTCCCTGCTACCAAGATGGCGAGGGGCCGCGCCTGTGCAACGGTCGATCGAGGCTGGCGATACAGAAACCGGAATCACCATTATGCAAATGAATTCCGGGCTCGATACGGGGCCCGTTTTGCTCACAATGCCGACGCCCATCTCGCCCAGCGACACTAGCGGAACACTGTTTGAAAAATTGACAATAGTAGCCGTCGTTGCCATCGTTGACGCGCTGGACAAACTACCGAACCTAAAAGCGGTCGCGCAGTCTGTGGTGGGCATAAGCTACGCCAGAAAAATCGATAAGGCAGAAGCACGTATTGACTGGGGCCAATCAGCGATCATGATCGAAAGACGCATACGCGCATTTGACCCGACGCCTGGTTGCGAAAGCACTCTTGACGATGAACCACTAAAAATCTGGCGCGCGGCCTTGAACTCTTCACGCAATGACGATGCATCATTACCTGCACGATTACCGAAATAACGCCTGATCGCCTCACCGTGCAGTGCGCAGGGGGCGCGCTGGACATCATCACCGTACAAAAACCTGGTGGTAAACGCATGGCAGTCGCAGACTTTCTCCGCGGCTCAACAATACAAACTGGACGGCGTTTCATATGACCACACAACCGGCAACCCAACCAACATCACAACCCACTGGCATGATTGCGGTGCAAACGGCAAGTGCCGAGGTTGTCGGCAAGGTGCTTTCTGGCAAGAATCTTGACCGCGTACTCGAGGCCGTTATTGCCAAACTTGCACAAGCGACCAAACTCAGTCCGAATGAACGTGCCGCAATTCATTCAATCTCTTTCGACACGCTCAGGCATTACGGCTTGCTGGCGGCTCAACTGGATTTGCTGCTGACACAACCGATAAATGACCCGCCCGTCAGGCACTTATTGCTGGTTGCGCTCTCGCAGTTACAGTTTTCAAAGGCAGCGCCACACGCGATCGTTGACCATGCGGTGTCCGCAGCGGAGGCCATCGGTTTTGGACGCGCCAAGCCGCTGTTGAATGCGGTGCTGCGAAATTATCTGCGAACCCCTGAAAAATTTGCCCGTGAGCGATTGACCTCGCAAGAAGCCCAATTTGATTTTCCGCGCTGGTGGATTGATCGCGTAAAAAAAGAGCAGCCCGCACATTGGGAGTCGGTACTGTTGTCAGCGCGATTGCATCCACCAATGTGCCTCAGGGTGAACGCGAGGCGCATCGCTCCTGCCGAGTATGTCGCGTTTCTCGCAAAACACGGTGTGGCAGCACGCCATGTTTTCGGGCAGACAGTGATGCTGGAAAAGCCGATTGGCGTAAATGAGCTACCCGGATTTCGTGAGGGCCAAGTCTCGGTACAGGATGCGGGCGCGCAACTGGCGGCGGCTTTATTGGCTCCTGTCGGCGGCATGCGGGTTCTCGATGCGTGTGCAGCACCGGGCGGCAAGACCGGGCACCTTCTGGAAATGATTGGCACGGAATCGCAATTCCCGTTGCTCGCAATTGATAGCGACAGACGCCGACTCACACGCGTCAGCGACAATCTCACCCGATTAGGGCTCAATGCAAATCTCAAAACGGCGGACGCAAGCAAGCCCGATGAATGGTGGGACGGAATTCCTTTTGATCGAATCTTGCTCGATGTTCCATGCTCTGGCTCCGGGGTCGCCCGGCGACACCCGGATATCAAATGGATACGCAGAGAAACCGATATCTTTGCGCTTGCGAGGCAGCAAGCCAGGCTACTGACAGTATTGTGGAATTGCCTCAACGTTAGTGGTAGATTGCTGTACGCGACTTGCTCGATCTTTCGTGCAGAAAATCAAGACATCATCGAGCAATTTCTGCGAAAAACACCGAACGCTCGTCAATTGACTCTTGCGGAATTGTTGCCGACAGGCACGGCGCATCAAGCCGCAATCCCGGAACTTGTAGACGGTCAACTTCTCCCCAATGATGTTCACGACGGTTTTTTCTACGCTCTTCTGGAGAAGACGGCCTAATGCCGCGCGGTTTATCGCCGTGCGGCTGAATGTACTGCAGCCCCGAACTGTAACGCCATCCAGGCGATGGACGTGGCTGCTGGCCATTTGCATTGCGAACATCGCGATGGCCCCAGGGCCGGCCCGCGCCGAAGGCGCAACCATTACCAGCGCCAGCCTGGAGGCGTCCGAAGACGGTTTTCAAGTCGATGCCGACATCCAATTGCAGCTCACTGCTGCGTTGCAGGAAGCGGTGCGCAAGGGCGTGCCGCTCTATTTTGTCGTTGAATTTGAACTTAGCCGCGGTCGCTGGTATTGGCTCGACCAATCGCTAACTTCCGTATCGCGGGAGCGACGCATCTCCTATGCGCCCCTGACTGATCAATACCGGATTTCGTATTCCGGTATTTCGACGAACGTGTCGTCATTTGAAGACGTGCGGCGCGCACTATCGCGGGTGCGTTCATGGACGGTTCTCGATAAAGGCAAGCTCAAAACTGGCGAAAAATACGAGGCGGCACTTCGTTTCAGATTGGATACTTCGCAATTGCCAAAGCCGTTTCAGCTCAACGTGATCGCGTCAAAGGACTGGAGCCTTTCGTCAGATTGGTACCGGTGGACTTTTATTGCGCCGGGGGAAAGCAAACCATGATTCGCGCAATCCTGCTCGCATGCGTGGTGCTCGGCGTGACGCTCATCGGCCTGCTATTTCGCGCCAGTAGCAACAACACCTTTTTCAATACGCACTATCCGTGGCTGCTTGGTGTGGGGGTCGCGTTGATCATAGGCCTCCTGGCGCTCATTGGGTATCAGATTTTCTCGTTGTGGCGCAAATTACGCGGCCGCGTGTTCGGGGCAAAATTGGCGTTGCGACTGATGGCCGTATTCGTGTTGATGGCGGTTATCCCTGGTGGGCTTGTGTATACGATTTCGGTTCAGTTTCTCAACCGATCCATCGACTCGTGGTTCGACGTACCCGTGGAAAAAGCCTTCGAAAGCGCGCTCAACCTGGGGAAAATTGCCATTGACGCCGCATTAAGCGACCTTGCCCGCAAAGGCGCTGCAGCCGCGTCCCAAATCGGGGGAAAGGAAGGCGACGCCGAGGAAACTGAGATCTTGCCGGCGCTACGCGCAAAGTTCGCTTTTGATGAAGTTTCATTGCTGGCAGCAGATGGCCGGCTAATCGCGTTAGCTGGCGGGAAGACAAGATTGTTTGCCGACAAGCCAACGCGGGAAGAAGTGAAGCAAAGCCTGCAAAAAGCACCTGTCAAGATGGCCGAGTCGCTGACGGATCGATCTTTGTATTTGCGGGTTGTCGTACCGGTTGTTGCGCGCACACCACTTGAATCGCCGCGAGCACTGCAGATCATCCAGGCTGCGCCCAGGAGTCTTGCCGTCGACGCCGCCAGCGTGGAAGCGGGAATTCGCGATTACCAACAGCTTGGGCTCCAGCGGGAGGGGTTAAAGCAATTGTTTGCGCTCACGCTCACGCTGGCAATGCTGCTTACATTGTTTTCCGCCATATCGCTTTCCTTCCTGCTTTCAGATCGGCTGTCGGCGCCGCTATCTGCGTTGGCCGAGTCGACACGCGCGATTGCGAGAGGCGATTTTACAAAACTGAACCCGGTGAAAAGCCGCGATGAATTCGGCGTACTGACACAGGCATTCAACACCATGACAAGACAGCTTGCCGGCGCATCGGAAATTGTCAGTCGAAAACAGCAGGAATTGGAGCATGCCAATGCCTATCTTGAATCCATTCTCGGCAATCTCACCTCTGGCGTGATCGCGCTTGACGAACGGCTTTATGTCAAAACAATCAACAAGAATGTTGAGGACATGCTCGGTATTACCCATCACGCATTGAAGGGCATAAAGCTGTCTGACTGGGGGAGCCAGCTACCCGCGCTTGCCCCCTTTATCGATGACTTTATGGTCCAACTTGCGTCGTTACGGGACAAACCGTGGGAGCGCCAGGTGGACTACGTCGGCCAGGAGGGGCCCGAGGGCGCGAGCGGCCGCAAGACGCTGCTTGTACGTGGAATAAAGCTTCCTGCAGCGCTCGAATCCGGTTTCGTGTTGGTGTTCGACGACATCACTGGCTTGATTCAGGCGCAACGCAACGCCGCATGGGGAGAAGTCGCGCGGCGTTTGGCACACGAAATCAAGAATCCGTTAACACCAATCCAGTTATCGGCCGAACGGCTGCAACACAAGCTGGCGGCAAAATTACCGGCCGCCGAGCAGGAAATTCTGCTGCGCGCGACCAATACCATCGTCGCGCAGGTTGGCGCGCTCAAGGGCATGGTGGATGATTTCAGTTTGTATTCGCGCAGCTCACGCATGACACCGACCGAGCTTTCCATCAACGATCTGATCAATGACGTAATGGTGCTCTATGAAGCGATGAACGTTAGCATCCAGCTGGAGCTCGCAGATGACCTGCCTTCCATCACCGCCGACGCCTCTCTGCTGCGGCAGGTCATCCATAACCTCGCCCAGAATGCGCTGGATGCGCTTGCCGGTATGCCCGAGCCCAGGATCATCCTGCAAACAAGTGTGCGTGATGGCCAGGTCCGATTCAGCGTGGAGGACAACGGCACTGGCGTCCGCGAAGATGTGCTGGGGCGGATTTTCGAGCCGTACATCACGACCAAACCCAAGGGAACCGGCCTCGGTATGGCCATTGCGAAAAAAATTATTGAAGAACATCGGGGTAGCGTGACGGTGGTGAACGTCAAGCCACACGGTGCGCTGGTGGAAATCTTGTTGCCGGTGTCGCTACAGACAACGTACACAAAGATTTAGTTAACCGTATGATGCAAGCAGAGTGAACTATATGACAACGAACAACAATATTCTGGTCGTCGATGACGAAATCGGCATTCGCGAACTTCTGTCAGAGATTCTGACGGATGAAGGTTACAACGTGAGGGTGGCCGAAAACGCTGCGACCGCGCGCATTGCGCGAAGGGAGCAACGTCCGGATCTGGTGCTACTCGACATCTGGATGCCTGATACCGATGGCATCTCGTTGCTTAAGGAATGGGCCATTTCCGGCCAGCTCACCATGCCGGTCGTGATGATGTCCGGCCACGGCACCATAGAATCGGCCATCGAAGCGACGCGCATAGGGGCATTTGATTTTCTAGAGAAACCGATCAGCCTGCCGAAGCTCATCGCCACGGTTGGAAAAGCCCTGGCGGGCGGGAAAATGTTGCCAAAACCGGGCCTCACGTTCGCGCATCTTGGACGCGCAAAGGTGGTAACCGAACTCCGACAACGGCTTGAGCAAGTGAGCCGCTTGAAGGTGCCCCTGTTGTTAACCGGGGAGCCGGGTTGTGGCTTTGAACTCATTGCGCGCATGGTGCACCAACGCAATACGGCCTGGCTTCAACCCGCCGACCATAACTGGCTCGCACAGAATCCGTTTGCGCCCCTGGCCGATGCGCGCGATGGCGTGCTGTTTATCGATCAGATCGAATCACTCAACAAGAGTGAACAGAGAGGCCTGGGGCAGCTCTTGGCGAAACTCGAAAAATTCAATGTTCGCCTCGTCGCATCGACTGCGCAGCCGATGCTTCCGCTTATCGAGAGTGGCGAATTCGATTCGACACTCCTCTCCCAGCTTTCCGGCGTGACGCTACGCATACCGAGTTTACGGGAGCACCCCGAAGACATTCCTGATCTGGCCAGTACGATTTTGCTGCAGATGGTGGAGGCCAATGAATGTCCGCTCAAACACTTCAGTGTTGCGGCGCTGAATGCGCTCAGAAACCTTGAGTGGCCCGGCAATTTGCCGGTTCTCCAAAATGCGGTTAAGACGCTGGCACTCACTTGCCTTTCTGGTGAGGTTTCAGCTGAAGATGTCGCGCGCGTTGCGCGTGAAATCGGGCTTGATCACGTTGGCGCATCCGGTGCCATCAGCCGTATACCGTTCGATCTGCCGTTACGCGAAGCGCGCGAGCGCTTTGAGTATCAGTATTTTCTGCATCATATCCGCCGCGAAGAAGGCAATATGTCACGCGTGGCTGACAAAGTAGGACTGGAGCGAACTCACCTTTATCGCAAGTTAAAGCAGCTCGGCATTCGTCCTTCCGGAAAAACCGAGGACCCCACGCTGGGGTAATGCTTTTCCAATGGCGCTAGTTAAAGCACAAGCACCATATGTTCCTTTCCGTAGTAAATACCGTCAACCTTGATCGCAGTTTTCTAAACGCCGAATGATACAAACGCTGCGCGCAAATAAAGTTGGCGCGCCCCCGTATTCGAATGCGTGACACTGAGATTGAGTTGTTCCATGTCGCCCGGTGCGCGCACTTCAGCCCAAGATTGCGCGTTTCCCAGTAGGCCTGTGCGTCTTCGATAACCAGGCGTCGAATCCGCAAATTTATTCCAACCGTCCCAGCCGCACCGCGGTCAATCCGGGCTTCACGTGAATCAGCGTAGGCATAATGAGCACACAGTTATCGTAAGGTGCGGGCACCGGTATACCGTCATCAAGCGCAATCAGATCACCGCGCTTTGGCACCACAGAAAGCCCGCGCAGACCATCGGCAAATTTGAAATCCTTGCCACGGGCAATCACCGCTTCAGTGACGCGCACGACCTTCTGTGCAGGCATCGGCACGCGTTCGATCTGTGATTCTGCAAGCGCGCGATCAACGACGTCCAGTGCGCGCAAAAAACGCCACGTCGTTTGCCACGCGAGGTCTTCGCTCGCGCGCTCCCAGTGCTGACCGCATTCCACCAGCAATGCCGCCTTATGCGAGGACGTATCGCCAAATCCGCCATAGTCGCGCATCCGTGTGCCATTGGCGTGGCCCGCATCTGCAACGATGAACTCCGGCACGCCTACCTGCCTGGATAGCGCGATGCCCTTGTCCAGAGGGCCTGAAATCATCACAGCGCCATGCGGATCGTGCATCGAATGAATATCGAGCAAGAAATCTATTTGGTCGATCAGTGGTCGCATCGCGCGCGCGCGCGCAAGTTCGACTGACTGCCGCGATCCCTCAAGCGTCGCCATTGTCCAGACGCGATTGAAGTCTTCGTCGATAAAGCGTGAGGCATGTGGCAGAGCGGGATTGAAGGAGTGAAATGCAGCAACGTTGGCGAAACCAAGCGTCAGTTTGCCGCGCGTTGGTTGCACATTCATTTTGAACATGCGGTCGAGCGCAATTGCGCCGCACAATTCATTTCCGTGGGTAACTGCATTCACCATGACGTGCGGCCCCGGTTTTCCGCTATCGAAGGTGGTGGCGTACTCAACGCCGTTGTTGCCACGGCGGTAGGCGGAAATATCGGGTGGGACAAGTTCCACTGTGTACGGCGATACGCCTGGCTTAATGGTCATGCTTGTGTCCGTCCGCGTGTGTGTGCGCTGTAGCGGGGGCGTGCTCATGACCGGGATGGGGATGGTCATGCCCACAGTCGTGATGGTGCCCATGAGCCGGGATGTGTTTGCGCGCATAGCTTGAAATTGCCGTGATAAGTCTCGTAATATCGCCTTGCAATTTTAGAAAATTGGCGTTGAGCTCACGGCTATCCTCATTCATGTACAGCTTGCGATTCACTTCAATTTGCAGCGAATGCTTATGTTCCGTGGGATCAGAGTACGCGCGCACCAATTCCACACCCTTGTACGGATCGTTGATCCTGACGTCATAGCCCATGCCGCGCAGGTTTAACGCCACAAAGTCCGTAAATGCGGGATCGCAGGTGGTGCCGTCGCGGTCACCGAGCACAAAATCTGCCCGAGACACGCCTGGTCCTTCTTCCGAAATAACCGAAGATGTCGCGGGCATCGAGTGACAATTGATGTGCCAGACCGCCCCAAAATGTCTGTGTGCGATGTTGATCGCATCGCGCACTGTCTTGTGATACGGCGCATAACAACTTGAGATGCGCGTTTGCACTTCAGCGACCGTCAGCTTGCGCGTATAAATGGGCTCTCCAGTGTCGAGCAGCCGCCACACCAGACCAATGCCCTTCTCGGTTTTTCTACTCACGTTAATGGGTCCCGGCCACGGGCTATCCAGCAGTGCGGCATCGATATCGAGCAAGGAACGGTTGGCGTCAATGTAGCTGCGCGGAAAATTTGCGGCAATCAATGTGGCACCGTGATCGGGTGCGGCGGCATACAGCGTCTCGACGTGCGTGTCCTCGGCGCGGCGCAGCGTCGGCCGTGGCACGACGGGTTCAAAATCTGCCGGGTAAAAGGTGCCGCTGTGCGGCGAATCAAATATCACCGGCACATCGTGATCGTGGTCTGTGCGGGAGGCGGTGACGGTGACTGCTTGGCAGAGAGAGGTGAGTGGGGACATGATGTTTGGCTTTCAATAAACGATACTATAAATTTCGTGCAAAATTTCAATGGTTCAAGTGGCACGCTGAATAGCGATTCACGGAAATCTCCTTTAGCATCGGCTGCTCGGTCTTGCACTTGTCACCCGGCACCGATGCAGCGTGCGGACAGCGGGGATGAAAGTGACAGCCCGTCGGCGGATTTAGCGGCGAGGGGATCTCGCCTTTGATGGCGATAAAATCTTTCTTGCGCGCCACCAGGGATGGCACCTCCGCGAGCAAGCCTTGGGTATATGGATGATTTGGCATGGCGAAAAGTTCATCAGTCGGTGCGGTTTCGACGACGCGGCCCAAATACATGATGACGACTCGATCGGACAAATGGCGCACCACGCCCAGGTCGTGGCTGATGAAAAGATACGTGAGGTTCAGTTCTTCGCGCAAGCGAATAAACAGGTTCAGAACCTGTGCCTGAATCGAAACATCAAGGGCCGCGACTGCTTCATCGCAGACCAGAAAATTTGGGTTTACCGCCAACGCACGGGCGATGCCGATACGCGCACGCTGTCCGCCAGAAAACTGGTGCGGAAATCGCCGTGATAAAACCGGATCCAGTCCCACTCTTTGCATCACGTCGGCGACATAGGACGATTTGTCGCGAGCTGCAACGATTGAGTGCACTACCGGTGCCTCGCCGATAATGTCTTCCACCCGATAGCGCGGATTCAAGGAGGCGTACGGGTCCTGAAAAATCATTTGTGCTTCGAGTTGCATTGCACGTGTCTCGGCGGCCGTCATCGCCGCCACATTTTTGCCGCGCCAAAATTTTTCGCCGCCAGATTGCTGATGCAAGCCAACCACCACGCGCCCAAGTGTAGATTTACCGCAACCGGATTCGCCCACCAATCCCACGACTTCGCCTTTGCCAATCGTCAAATCGACTTTGTCGACAGCATGCACCGTTTCTTCGCTTAAGTTCGCACCAAGGGAGCGCGCTAGCCGACCGGCAATATCAAGCCTCTTTTCGAAGCGTTTGGAAATACCCTTTAACACCAGTAACGGCGCGTTCATACCGTGGTCCCAGATACGGGTGCGACGTGTGGATGAAAGCAGCGCACGCTTCGCGTGTCGGATGCAAGGGGATTGGTCAATACTGGCGCGCTCTCACATTCGCCGGCCCGGCGCGGGCAGCGCTCGCGAAAAGCGCAGCCGCGGCCAATTTTCAAGAGCGAGGGCGTCATGCCGGGAATCTGTTTCAGCGGCTGGCCCTTGACGTTACGGCTCGGCACCGAATCGAGCAGTCCCTTCGTATATGGATGCAGCGGATGATCCAGCAACTCACCGGTCGCACCCTGCTCGACAATCTTGCCCGCATACATAACCGCAACGTTGTCCGCGAGTCCGGCGACCACGGAAAGATCGTGCGTGATCCACAACAGGGCGGTGCCGGATTCGCGACAGAGCTTTTGCATCTCGAACAGGATTTGCCCCTGGATTGTTACGTCGAGCGCGGTCGTGGGCTCATCGCAGATGATCAGATCCGGTCTATTCAGAAGTGCAATAGCAATGGCAACGCGCTGACGCATGCCGCCGGAGAACTGATGGGGATACGCCAGCAGACGCTCATCGGGCGAAGGAATACCGACTTTCGAGAGTGCGTTTCTGCAACGCTCGCGTGCTGCAGGCTGTGAAATTTTTTCGTGCGCGGTAATGGCTTCGATCATTTGCGTATCGATGCGCAACACCGGGTTCAGGGTCATCATCGGATCCTGGAAAATCATCGCGACGCGATTTCCGCGCAATGTTCGCCATTGTTCGTTTGTGTAACCCGTCACGTCCTGGCCATTCAACACGATACGGCCTTCGATCACACGGCCTGGCGGATCGATCAACCCCATGATGGAATATCCGGTCATGGACTTTCCAGAACCGGATTCGCCGACAAGACCGAGAATTTTTCCCTTGTCGATTGAAAACGAGACCTCATCGACTGCTTTGACGATACCGGCCTTGGTGAAGAAATGCGTGCGCAGGTTTTCGAGTTGCAGGACGGTGCTCATGGGTGCCGCCCGCAACTTGAACAGGGCAAACACAAGGTGCGGTGGGCGTTTTCAGCGTCTTTTGCCCTGCATACCGCGCCAGTGCTAGCGTTTAAAAATTCACACATCACTTCTTCAACCTCGGATTGAGCACATCTCTCAGCTGATCCGCCACCAAATTAATCGACATAATCGTGACCAGCAGCGCAAGACCTGGATAGAAACTAATCCAGTATTTCCCACTCATCAAATACGTAAAACCATTTGATATCAACAAGCCCAGTGACGGTTCAGTAATCGGCAAGCCAAGCCCTAAAAACGAAAGTGTCGCTTCAAGCGAGATTGCGTGCGCCACTTGTACGGTTGCCACCACAATCAACGGCGGCAGGCAATTTGGCAGCAGGTGCCGAAACAGAATGCGCGTCTTCGACAGCGCAAGTACGCGTGCCGCCTCTACATATTCCTTCTGCTTCTCAACCAACGCCGACGCGCGCACTGTCCGCGCATAGTAGGCCCACTGCACCGTGATGAGCGCAATGATGACTTTGTCCACTCCCTGCCCGAATACCGCTAGCAGAATCAACGCCAACAGGATCGCGGGGAAAGACAGCTGAATATCAACCACGCGCATGATCAGCGTATCCACCCAGCCGCCGAAATACGCGGCCATCAGCCCAAAGGTGAGGCCGATGACCACTGCGACAACGGTGCTGGCCACACCGACGCCGAGGGAAATACGCAGCCCATAAAAAATCGCGGAGAGCATGTCGCGGCCTTGATCATCGGTGCCGAGCAGGTAGGATTTATCAGCAGCGGATTTTTCGCCTGGCGCCAGCTTGCTGTCCATCAGATCGATCTGCGCGAGATCGTATGGGTTCTGCGGGGAAATAAGTGGTGCGAGGATCGCGATCAGCATCACCATCAACAACATTGCGAGGCCCAGTAACGCGAGCCTCGACTCCGCGAACTCACCCCAGATGCGGCGCAGTGGCGTCTCTTCCTTCAATGGCACTTCTGTCGTCAGCGGGCTGGATTGCATATCAATGCCCCGCCCCCGAAGACTGCCCCAGCCGCACCCGTGGATCGAGGAAGGAATACACGATATCAACAACGAAATTGATGACGATAAATAGCATCACTATCACCATCAAATACGCCACGATCACCGGACGGTCGAGCTGGTTGATGGAATCGATCAACAGCTTTCCCGTTCCCGGCCAGGCGAAGATGGATTCCGTGACGATGGCAAAGGCAATGACCGAGCCGAACTCCAGCCCGATCACCGTCACGATCGGAATCATGATGTTCTTCAGCACATGCACACCAATGACGCGCGATTGCGAAAGCCCTTTGGCGCGTGCGAACTTTACGTAATCCTGCAGCAAGGCCTCGCGCGTCTGGGCGCGGGTGAGGCGAATCAGCAACGAAAGTTTGAACAACGCCAGATTCAGTGCCGGCATGAACAAATGCGTAATACCGTCCCAGGTGAGAAAGCTCACCTGCACACCCAGCAGGTTCACCGTTTCGCCGCGCCCGTTGGACGGCAGCCAGCCCAGATACACGGAGAAAAACATGATCAGTACCAGCCCCACCCAAAAAGTCGGCAACGAAAAGCCTACGATGGAGCCGGCCATGATGCTTCGACCGATAAAACTATCCGGCTTCAATCCCGCGACCAACCCAAGCGGAATGCCAAGCAACACCGCCATCATTGTTGCCACTAACGCCAACTCGATCGTCGCGGGCATTTTGGAGAGAATCAATTCCAGCGCGGGAACGCCAAAAACGAACGAACGACCAAGATCACCCGAGAGTGCGCCCCTGAGGAACGCGCCGAATTGTTCGACCAGCGGTTTGTCCAGCCCCAGCGCAACGGTCGCGCGCATCCGCTCTACTTCGTCTGCTTGCGGGTTGACCAGCAATTCGATAGGGTTGCCAATGGCGTACACGCCAAGAAACACGAGGATCGCCATTACCAGCAGGACAAAACCAGATTGGGTAAGGCGACGAAGGGTGTAGGCAAACATTGGTGAGTTTTGGATCTACTAAAACCTGGTCAGGGAGCGGAATCGATGGAGGGGTGATTTCGCGGAAAAGCAAGCGCACGTCCCAGCCGCTATCTTAATCGTTTCGAAGGCACCCACACCGGCGATGCTGTGGGAGCAGGATTCACTCGAATATACTCTCGCAGGCAGCGTTGAATTTCCACCTTTTTACACCGGTCTTAAGTATGCCAATAGATGTACCGTCACCTCCCCATGTGCGTCGCAAGCGTTACCGCGGCACGCACCCGCGCAAGTTCGAAGAAAAATACAAGGAACTGGACCCACAAAAATTCGCCGCTGATGTGGACAAGGTCATCGCGCGCGGTCAGACGCCGGCTGGCTCTCATCGCCCAATCTGCGTGGATGAAATCCTTTCGATTCTAAATCCCCAGCCTGGCGAAACAGCCCTTGATGCAACGCTTGGTTTCGGCGGTCACACAAAGGCAATTTTGCCCCGGCTATTACCCGGCGGCAGATTGTTTGCTGTTGATGTGGATGCCATCGAATTGCCACGCACCGAAGCGCGTTTGCGTAGCGCTGGTTTTTCAGAAAGCGAACTGATCATTCGCGAAATGAATTTTTCCGAAATGACCAAACTACTGCCAGAAGCAGTCGGTGGATTTGATTGCATCCTCGCCGATCTGGGCGTTTCATCGATGCAACTCGACAATCCAACCCGCGGTTTTTCGTACAAGAACGACGGTCCGCTCGATCTCCGCCTGAACCCGATGCGCGGTGCGCCGGCTTCAGTACTTCTGCAATCGATGACTGCGCAGGAACTGGCTGCGCTGCTGACCAACAATGCCGACGAACTCCACGCCGAACTTATTTCTCAGGCAATTAAAAAGAGCAAATCCCAGATTGTCACCACGCGGCAATTGGCGGATACCGTTCGTGCCGCGCTCAAGGATTTTCCCGATGTTAAGAAACAGAAGCGAACACTGGCGCGCACTTTTATGGCGTTGCGTATTGCAGTCAACAATGAGTTTTCCGTGTTGGATTGCTTCTTGGCTGCCTTGCCCGCGTGTATGAAACCGAACGCACGGGTGGCAGTGTTGACGTTTCATTCGGGTGAGGACAGACGCGTTGCACAAGCGTTTGAAAAATCCTTTGTCGAGGGAATTTATTCGAGCGTAGCGCAAGAACCGCTACGGCCATCGCCGGAAGAGCAACGAAGCAATACGCGCTCTGCGCCTGCGAGATTACGATGGGCAATCCGGTCCAGGCTTCCTGGCGTTTGACGGCAAGTCGTTTATTGCCGCGAAGCGTTGAGTCTGTTTTGGAGCACGCGTCGTTGATACCCTGGTACTGGTAAGGAATTTCAGGCCTTTTGCCCTGTAAAAAGCCGCCGATGCCAGGGTTTGAAATATTCGCCGAACCTACTTCCCCGCCGACCGAATCATCAACGCATTAAAGCGCCGTTGCGCACGCGGCGTAATAACCAACCCTTTCTTCGCCGCAAAATCAAAAATCGGGTAGAACACCGGAATCAAGGGTTGATCGTTCATTGCAAATCGAATCGCGCGACCGAGCAATTCGTCGCGGCGTTCGTCATCCATGGTTTGCAGCGCATCGGTGAGTAATTGATCGACAACAGTATTGGAATAGCGCGTGCGATTGGCGGTGCCGAAGCCCTTGGCGGGTGTGGTCGTGGCGATGAGCGCACGCAGGCTGTTGGCGGCCTCCTCCGCGCCGTATTGCGCAGCGAAGGCGCTGAAATCCTGCTTCGAGGCGCGCGAGAAAAACACGCTGCCAGGAAGCGTTTCGACTTCAGCTTTCAGACCCAGGCGCGTCCACATCTGCGCGACCGCTTGTGCGACCGAGCCGTCGTTGGGATAGCGATCGTTGGTGGCATGCAGGACGATACGAAACCCATCTGCCCAGCCGGCTTCTTTCAATAGTG
This sequence comes from Usitatibacteraceae bacterium, assembly GCA_046596005.1. Classification (GTDB taxonomy): domain Bacteria; phylum Pseudomonadota; class Gammaproteobacteria; order Burkholderiales; family Usitatibacteraceae; genus UKL13-2. Next base: position 28,496 of record JBKJMK010000106.1, read on the forward strand.
CCTGCGCTTTCATAAGGTCGAACGGATCCGGCCTCAAGCCTTTAAGTGCGCCGGGAAATTGCTCTCCCAGCAATTGCGACGCGGCAATGCCACTGCCGTCCATCATGCGCGTGACGATTAGCACGCGGTTGATGGCGAGCGACAATGCCTTCCTCACGCGTGTATCCTTCAGCGGATTTTTGTCCAGCGGCTTGCCATCTTTGGTGGTGACGAACGGCGAGACATCGCGCGCCGAATCGAGCGCGATGTAATGCACCAGCGCGGCAGGACCACGAAAGAGCGAAAACTTGCCGTCGCTCTTGATGCGCGCCAAATCCGCGCTTGGGACGGCGTCGATGGCATCGACCTGGCCAGACAGAAGTGCGGCCAGCCGCGTTGGGTCCTTGGCGATTACGCGCTCGGTGACTTTGGCCCAGGCTGGTTTTTGGCCCCAGTATTTGTCGAAGCGCTCCACCACGAGCTGCTCACCATTTTTCCAGTCGACGAGCTTGTATTGACCGGTGCCGATGGCGGCTTTGCCGGAATTGAAATCCTGCGTGGTCATACCCTTCGAGGTGTTTGCCGAAACGATGAACACGTTGGCAAGATCGTTTGGCAGCATTGGTGTGGGCACCATGGTCTTCATCTGGATGGTGTGGTCATCGAGCTTGATGATCCTTTCGACGTTGCGCGTGAACTGCGAAAAGGAGTTGGGCGAATTGGGTACGTTGGGCACGCGCTCCCAAGTGAAGATCACATCGTCAGCCGTAAACGGTGCGCCATTGTGGAACACCACGCCTTTGCGCAGCTTGATTTCCCACGTAAGGTTGTCGATATTTTTCCAGGACGCAGCCAGCTGTGGGCGCGGCACCAGGTTTTCATCGAGCACAGCAAGCTTTTCATAGATGAGTTCGTGCGAGGAGCCGGTGGGGAAGGCGGCAAAAAAATGTGGGTCAAGCGTATTGAGTTCGAGTTTGGTGCCGAGGGTGAGGGTTTGTGCGCTCGCGGACATAGTGCATAACGGCATGGCAAGCGTGACAAAAAAAATGGCACAGCAACGTAAATGGCGAGCGCGCATGTTGATTTCCCTCAGGATGGTTTCAACGATTATCGGGGTACGCCGGTAGCAAGGTCAATGCATCACCGCTATCATTGCCGAATGACGACATCGAAAAACCCCCGCATTGCCCTCGGCTGCTTCATGCTCGAATCCAATTTCCATTCACCCGTCGCGATGCGCGAAGAGTTTGCCCAGAACTATCTCGAACTTGGCGAGGCGATGGTGCGTGATTGGCAGTCAGAACATCCTCGCACCTCGAAATGTTTGTCCGGATTTATCGACGGCATGAATGACGGTGACGCGTGGACGCCATTGCCGCTAATGGGTACGATGGTGGGTGCAAGCGGCCCGATTGATCAGGCTTTTTTTGATGAAGTAGTGCGTGAAATGTGCGCGCGTCTAGTGGCTCTGCTGCCAGTAGATGGCGTATTTTTGTCACTGCACGGCGGCGCCATCGGCACGGTGGAAGCTGACCCGGAAGGCGCGCTGCTGGCAGCGATACGCGGCATCGTTGGTGTAAATATTCCCATCATTGCCACCCTCGATTTGCACGCCAATGTTTCGCAGAAAATGGTCGACAGCGCCGATCTGCTGGTTGTATACCGAACCAATCCGCACATCGATATGGCTGACCGTGGCATCGAATCGGCGGCGCATATGCGGGAACTGCTTCGCGGCGAGCGCGCTACGGCAGGGTTCGTAAAGCTGCCGTTCATTCCGCCTTCGGTGACGCAAAATACCAAGTCCGGCCCATACGCCGACATCATTGCTTACGGACAGTCGAAGATTGATTCGCGGGTGATGAACGTTTCCGTAGTGAGCGGGTTTTCACTGGGTGACTCGATCAAGAACGGCATGTGTGTGATCGTCACCACGCGAAATGATGCGGCGCTGGCGAAGTCACTTAGCATCGATATTGCCGCCCGCACATGGGATGACCGTCATCGCTATATTCCGACGCTGACCTCGATTGAGGACGCCACCCGCGCTGCACATGAATGCGGCACGAACCCGGCCAAGCCCGCATTGCTGTTTGCCGATGTCGCCGACAATCCCGGTGGTGGCGGGCGTGGCAATACGGTGTGGATTTTAAAAGCGTTTTTTGAGGCGGGTGTACAAGGCGCGTTACTCGGCATTGTTTATGATCCGGCGCTGGCAGAGGAGGCGCATCGGCTGGGCATTGGCACGACTTTCCACGCGCAGTTTAACCGCGCTGAGAACCATCATTTGTCGGGTAAATTCGCAGCGAATGCGGTCGTGGAAGGCTTGCACGATGGCAACATCGTGGGTACGCGCGGCATCGCTGCCGGCCACAGCGTAACGCTCGGGCCGATGGCGCTGTTGCGCCTCGCCGGCATACGGGTAGTTGTGGTGAGCATCCGGCAGCAATGCAAGGACACGGCAATGTTCGAAGTATTCGGACTCGATATCGCGAAGGCGCGATCCGTGATCGTGAAGTCGCGCGGACATTTTCGCGCGGCGTTTGATTTACTTTTTTCCGATGACAACATTGTCGAGGTTGATGTGCCGGGGCTCACCACGCCGATTCTTTCACGCGTGCCGTACCAAAATGTACTGCGACCGATTTTTCCGCTCGACGCGGATACTGCATGGTCGCCGCCGCAATAGCTGGACAAACTCCATATTTGGCGAGGCTTTCCAGGCACTTTTGACCGGAGAGCCCCGCTAATGCTTGTGTTTTATCGTTAAATCTTGCCGTGTACGATAACGCCAGCCATCTCATCAACCGCCGCCGTCCAGGTTGGTCTCAAGCGTGCATCGGACCTATTTAAGACCGGATTGCATGCGCGTACCGCTGGTCTTCGCCTTCTCGCGCGGGTGCCTCGCTGTTACTTCAACGGTTTCAATCCAGACGCAAGTGTGTATTGATCGGTGCGCGCTGTGTATTTGAAACCCTTGGTCGTCGCCCAAGTGCTGACTTCATAGTGCAATGGGATCAGGCCGACATCTCCCATCACAATTTCAGCCGCCTGCTGGATCATGCCCTCGCGTTTTTTGTCATCCATCGTCACCAGCGCCTCGGCCAGCACTTTGTCGAACGCGGGATTGGAATAGCGGCCGCGGTTGGTAACGCCCATGCCCTTGGCCTGATCGTATGTCGCCAGCAGAGAGCGCATGGCGGACCCCTGTTCGCCGCTCTCCGTGCCCCATCCGAGGACCATATAGCCGAACTCAAGCTTGGTTGCGCGCGTGAAATAAACAGCTGACGGCATGGTTTCCACTTTTGCGTCGATGCCGATGCGCGAATACATCTGGGCGATCGCCTGAACCACGTTGGCATCGTTGATGTAACGATTGTTCGGTCCGTGCAATGTCATGGCAAAACCATTCGGGTAACCAGCTTCAGCCAACAATTTCTTCGCACCTTCCGGATCAAATTTGGTGGGCTTTAATTTTTTGCTGGTGCCGTAGAAAAAATCTGGTAGCAATTGCGCGGCTGCCACCGCTTTCTTTTCCATCACGCGGTCCACGATTGCATCGCGATTAATCGCCATCGACAAGGCTTTTCTTACACGCACATCGCGGAACGGGTTCTTGTCCAGCGGTTTGCCAGCCTTGTCGAAAACGAATGGCGGAGATTTCTCAGTGCTCTGATTCAGGTGAACGTAAATAACCCGGTTGGAAACCTTATCAACGAGGTTGTAGTTTTTGTCTTTTGAGAGCTTTGCAATATCGGCAGTTGGCACCGTCTCGATCATTTGCACGTCACCGGAAAGCAGTGCGGCCACACGAGCTGCCGGATTCGTCAGCATCTTGTAAGTGATCTTGTCCCACGGTTCCTCGCCGCCCCAGTAGCCGTAATTCGCCTTGAAGACCACGCGCTGGTTGGGTACGTACTCGGCAAATTTGTATGGGCCCGTGCCAATGGTGGCTTTACCGGCGTTGTAGTCGGCGGTGGTTGCTTTGTCACCGCTCAATTTCGATACAATCATCACCGAGGCCAGATCCGAAGGCAACAAGACATGCGCGGTGGCGGTTTTAAAGACGATGGTGTGTGGGTCAACCACCTTTACATCGACGATCGGCTTGGTGAAGGTCGCAAAAGAGGACGGGCTGTTCGGTACATCCGGTACGCGCTTCAAGGTAAATACAACATCGTCTGCTGTAAATGCCGAGCCGTCATGAAAGCGCACGTTCTTGCGTAGCTTGAATTCCCATGTCAAATCATCCAGCGCTTTCCACGATGTCGCCAATCCCGGCACCAGCTTCTGATTCTCGTCGCGCTTGATGAGGGGCTCGAACACATGCAGCGATAGCGCATTATTTGGCGAGAGGTTATGAAAATGCGGGTCCATTGAGGTAATCGCCGCTTGAAGGCCGATGGACACGTCGCGCAATTTGGGTTGCGCGTGCGCGCTGAATGAAAACGCAAATGCAAGAACGGTTGCGAAACAAGAAACAACAAAACGGTCGTAGCTGGCGTTGCGGAACATGACAGGCTCCTGTGAGGGATGTGCCCGCCGAGGGCACATGGTTAAGATCAAATAGGGACCAAAATCAGGGTTTTGTTGGCTGGTTTGATAATAGCCGAAACTACGCCTGTGAGTAATGTGCAATTTTCGGAGAGGGCATGATGAGCATGATCGAAAGTTTCGAAAAAATGCTTGCGCAGGGCAAAGATAATCCGTTGCTGAGGTTTTCGCTTGGCAACGAGTATCTGAAGGCTGGCTTGGTTGATCAAGCCGCGCTGCATTTGCGTGCGGCGGTGGCACAGGACAGCAATTATTCTGCCGCATGGAAATTGCTCGGCAAGGCGCTGGCGGAAGCGCACGACGAGGCCGGCGCGCGAGGCGCCTATGGAAACGGTATTGCTGCCGCGAACGCAAATGGTGATAAACAAGCCGCGAAGGAGATGGGGGTATTTTTGAAGCGGCTCGGGTAACAGTCCAGTTGCCGTACGATATGTCGCCATCGTGTCTGTGCACACGCAGCCAGATCGCCTATCCACGCCGATTTCAGGACGCTATTGCCTCAATCATCCCGCCAACACTGGTACTACGATTGCGTGTTCGTATCCAGAAAAACGCGAATACGCTGCGCACTCACCGTGGCGTCAACGACGGAGGCACCGACGTGCTTCAGGAGGATTAAACGAATATTGCCGCCCTCGTTTTTTTTGTCCCTGCCCATATGATCAAGCATGACGTCGGTCGCGATGCGAGGCATGGTGACGGGTAAACCGGCCGATTCAATGAGAGAGACCGCCATACGTAATGACGCCGCGTCGAGAATTCCGAGCTGGTGCGATAGCTGCGCCGCTAAAACCATCCCGCAGGCGACCGCTTCGCCGTGCAGCCACACGCCGTAACCCAGCGCGGTTTCAATCGCGTGGCCGAACGTATGTCCTAAATTAAGCAGCGCGCGTCCGCCATCTTTTGTAGTTTCCCTTTCATCGGCGGCAACCACCTGCGCTTTGATTTCACAGGAACGCTTGATCGCGTAAGCCAGCGCGGCCGGGTCACGACGGTTGAGCGCGCTGATATTGCGTACCAGCCA
>JBKJMK010000132.1:0-4956 GCA_046596005.1 Usitatibacteraceae bacterium
GCCCAGGTAATCGTTGCTCGCATAGGAAATCACGCGTTTGCCATCGACCAGCATCGACGCATCCTGTGGGCCGTCAATGATGCGGCGCGTGCGCAGCTGGTCGGCTTGGGCGAGCTCCGAAAGCTGCAGGGAGAAGTCGTGAACGGACATGACCGATGAGTACGCCTTATGGACTAACACTAGCATCGGCGGGCGTTGCCGGACAAAAATGTCTGAAACGCCGCGCCAGCGCTAGAGTTCACTACATTGGCGCAATACCCAGTTTTTCAAACAGCGTTCGATCCCGTTTTACATCCGGGTTGCCTGTGGTGAGCAATTTCTCACCATAAAAAATCGAATTGGCACCCGCCAGAAAACACATCGCCTGGGTCGCTTCATTCATTTCCTGTCGGCCGGCCGACAGGCGCACAAAACAGTTGGGCATCGTGATGCGCGCCACGGCGATCGTACGGACGAACTCTGTCCAGTCGAGCGTTTTCTCGCCGTGCAGTTTTTCATGCAGCGGCGTGCCTTCCACCTGCACCAGATAATTGATCGGTACCGACTCAGGATGCGGGTCAAGGTTGGCGAGCTGCGCGATCAGGCCAGCGCGTTCGCGCCGCGATTCGCCCATGCCGACGATACCCCCGCAGCAGACGTTCAACCCGGCACCACGTACACGCTCGAGCGTATCGAGCCGATCCTGGTAGTCACGGGTGGTGACGATGTCGCCGTAAACTTCCGGCGCAGTGTCGAGATTGTGATTGTAGTAATCAAGTCCCGCGACTTTTAATTGTTCGGCCTGGCCGTCTTTCAGCATGCCCAATGTGCAGCAGGTCTCCAGTCCCAGCGCCTTGACTTCCCGCACCATGTCCAGCACCGGATCAAGGTCGCGCTGTTTCGGTCCGCGCCACGCGGCCCCCATGCAAAACCGTGAGGCACCGTTTTCCTTCGCCAGTCTGGCGGCAGAGACCACTGCGGCGACATCCATCATCGCTTCGTTTTCTACGCCGGTGTGATAACGCGCCGCCTGTGGGCAGTATCCGCAGTCCTCCGGGCAGCCGCCGGTTTTGATCGATAACAGTGTCGAAAGCTGAACCTTGTTTGGGTCGTGATGTTCGCGGTGCAATGTCTGTGCGCGATGCATCAGGTCGGAAAACGGCAAATTGAATAGCGCCTCAACCTCGGTTAACAACCAAAGTGACGGTTTGCCGGTCTTCTGCCAGGAGGCGGGCACTGTAATCGGAATGGATGGGGCAACAGTTTGTGGCATCGACGGGTCCATGGAAAAGCTATCGGTGAAATAAACATGGCATGATTGCCAAAATCACCAAGTATGTCAATTTATGACACGGCAACAAACGACAATCGTTAAATTATTAGGCATGTCGATTTTCCGCTCAACATTCGTTTCAACCGCGTTTACAAGCGTACTTTCACAGGATTGCGCACTGTGCGGTGTGCGTTCGCGCGCGAGTCTTTGTGACGATTGCCATCGCGACTTGCCTTTTCGCCACACGCAGAGTTGCCCGCGCTGCAATGCGCAAAGTAATGAGAGCCAAATTTGTGGCGCATGTCTGACCGAGCCGCCCCATTTTGATGAAACCACCAGCGCGTTTCGCTATGCGTACCCGCTTGACCGCCTCGTACAGGCCTACAAGTTCAACGCCAATCTCGGGCTGCTACCGTTGTTTGCCGATGCGCTTGCCCGCGCCATCCGCGCCAATGGCGCTCCCGCACCGCCTGATCTCGTTATCCCGCTTCCGCTCGCACCCAGGCGTTTGGCTGCGCGTGGCTTCAACCAATCGTCGTTACTGGGGGAACGCGTGTCGAAAACGTTGGGGATCAGGTTTGAGGCGCGCGGCATGTTGCGCGTTCGCGAAACACCGCCGCAGGCAGGATTGAATCGCGAAGCGCGTCTTAAGAATATGCGCGGCGCGTTTGATTGCGCGCAGCGGCTCGACGGCAGACATGTGGCGGTGGTTGATGATGTGATGACAACGGGTGCAACTCTTTCAGAGGCCGCGAAAGCGCTCAAGAAAGCCGGGGCCGCGCAGGTGAGCGCGTGGGTGATCGCGCGAACGCTGGGAGATGATGTTTCTACTGCCGCAGAATTGAAAACAGTCGCGTTTGACGACGTTCAAATTGACAAGCATGTTTAACGTCATTCTCTATCGCCCCGAAATTCCGCCAAACACGGGTAACGTCATTCGCCTGTGCGCTAACACCGGTGCGCACTTGCATCTGGTTCATCCGCTGGGTTTTGAATGGGATGACGCGCGTGTCAAACGTGCGGGGCTTGATTACCACGAGTTCGCTAACGTGCAACACCACGAAAGCTGGATGGCTTGTCGCGAGGTGCTCAATGGCTCACGCCTGTTCGCGGTGGAAACGCGCAACGGGTCGCGCTTTGACAAGGTCGCTTTTCAAGCGGGTGACAGTTTTGTATTCGGACAGGAAACCGCCGGACTGCCTGCGGAAATCATGGATGAATTTTCCGCAGAGCGGCGGATATGGCTGCCGATGAAGCCAAATAATCGCAGCCTGAATCTGTCGAATTCAGTCGCGGTGATGGTGTTCGAGGCGTGGCGACAGAATAATTTTGCGGGTAGTTAGCGATCAGCGCTTACTGCGCCGATCGCCAACGTTTGCGATTACTGTACCGTGACACGCTTGGCGCTGACGGGCGCTTTTTTTGGCAGTACCAGCGTAAGCACGCCGTCGGCATATTTGGCCTCCACTGCAGCTTCGTCAATGTCTTGCGCCAGGCTGAAAACGCGGGAGGTCTTGCCGTAAAACCGTTCTGAATGCAGTACCCGCTCGCCGTCCTTGACTGCATTTTGGGGGGCATCGGCAGGCGCGATATTTTCGCGCTTGATCTCAGCCAGGATTGAAACTTCTTTCTGATCCACTTCGATGTGAATGTCTTCTTTCTTCGCGCCCGGCAACACGGCACTGACACGATACGAGGAAAGGTCTTCGGTCACCTCAATTTTGATCGGTGCCACGGCATTGCGAGCCTCGCCGGGAAGCGGCCTGAGAAATCCTGAAAACAGATCATCAAGTCGATGCGAAAGAAGTGCGGCGGATGGATCCAAACGGTTGTTCAAACGTACTAACGTATTCATGGTGTGCTCCTGATGAGTTGTGGCTGACAGTACACATCAGGTAAGGGCTGTGCGGCGATATTTCAAGTCCTCACAACGCATCCCAACAGATACTTACGGACTGCCACATCGAACAAGAGAAGTTAGTTATAGGCGCAGGCAAAAAAGACAAGCCCCGCGAAAGTCGGCACACGCTGTTTGCGAAAGCGGCAACACATCCTGGCTATATCCTGCGCTTTTCTCAGGCGTCTGGCGCATCACAATGGAAGCGACGGAGCGCCCCCCGAAGGCGCGCGTTTGTGACAAGACCGACCAATGAAACTTGCGGGTCAATTGTGTAAAATGAATGAATCTGACATTCTTGGTCGCACGTATAGTGATCCAACTGTGCCGATTGCATGGGTAGCGAAATTCAGACGGCTGTCGGTGGTTAGCCAGCTTGCGATAGCACTACTAACACCCTTTAACATGACCTTGAAAAGGAAAGCAAAATGAACAGCAAATTGATCATCTCCTCAGCCATCATCGGACTCGTGGCGCTCGGTGCCGCCAGCGGTACCATGGCGCAGGACAAGAAAGCCGAAAAAGAGAAATGTTTCGGTGTTGCCAAAAAAGCGGCTAATGACTGCGGTACCGCAGCCCACTCCTGTGCAGGCCAGGCAAAAGCTGACAATGTCGCAGAGGAATGGAAATTCGTCGCCAAAGGTAGCTGCGAAAAAATGGGTGGTAAGTTGAAAGTGGCCGCCGTGGCCGATAAAGCGGCACCTGCCAAGAAGTAACCTGCGTTCTTATTGAAGGATTCCATCATGAATACAACCAAGTTAATTGTTTCCAGCGCGATTGCTGGCCTGGTGTCGCTAGCCGTGTCCGGCGCTGCCGATGCACAGGACAAACCGGCTGCGGCCAAGGAAAAGTGCTACGGCGTTGCCAAGAAAGCCGCAAACGACTGCGGGACGGCAACACATTCGTGTGCCGGCCAGGCCGCTGCAGATAACGCGCCGGAAGAGTGGAAATTTGTGGCCAAAGGCACCTGTGAGAGCATGAAAGGCTCGCTCAAGAAACCGGTGCCGACAACGGGCAGCAAACCCGACGCAACGAAGCAGATTTACTAAGGAGTAGGCGCAGCAGCATTTTTTTCAGTAGTTCCCTTGAGATTGATACCCCCACAGTCAAATGTGGGGGTATTTTTTTGATGCGATGATGTCTCTTTTTGCCACTCTCTGCACCCATGCCCTTGCTGCCTGAAGCCATTTTAATTTCGCCGCGCGCCGGTATCGGCTTGCGGCCACCGCACTATCAGGCGATGCTTGCCACGGCACCATCGGTGTCGTTTCTCGAAGTGCATAGCGAAAATTTTTTTGGCGACGGCGGTCAGCCGCTCAAGTATCTGAGGCGATTTCGCGAGGATTACCCGATCAGCACCCACGGTGTTGGTCTTTCCCTGGGATCGACCGATCCTCTCGATGCCGACCATCTGAGAAAATTGAAACGACTGGTCGATGCGATAAACCCCGTCCTGGTTTCGGAACACTTGTGCTGGGTGGGTGTCAATGGGCGTTTTTTGAACGACCTTTTGCCACTGCCTTACACCCAGGAATCGCTCGAGCATGTGGTTCGCCGTGTTGGTGAATTGCAGGATTTTCTCAAACGTCCCATCCTGATTGAAAACGTCTCCAGTTACCTCGAATTTGTCGATTCGACTATTCCCGAATGGGAATTTGTGCGTGAGGTTGCCAGCCGTTCAGGCTGCCAGATTTTGCTGGACGTCAATAATATCCATGTCAACGCAACCAATCAGTATTTCACCGGTATCCTGAAATCCGGCAAGATGAATCTCGCCGACGCTGCCCGGCGCGATCGCGTCGAGGTA
>JBKJMK010000223.1:0-7757 GCA_046596005.1 Usitatibacteraceae bacterium
CTGCATAGACAAGCCTGTCGCCAAAGCTGGGCGAGAATAAATAGCCGCCTGATTTTCCGACGTTCGCAGACCACGCCAACGATACCGTATTGCTTGCGGCTAGCACAGGCAGCGCAGGTGGCTTTTTGTCGCCCCCGCCAAACCACGCACAACCGGAGACCGTGAGAAACAGCGCGCACGCAAGCGGGCCCCTCAATAGATGCTGGCTGCGCGAACTAAAGCTGCGGGTCACTTTGCGGCCTCTTTGTTGTCTTTCTTATCTTTCGTATCGTTGGGCTTGTCGGTCGTTTTTGCTGTGCTGCCGCCGACCGCATCAAGTTTTGCCTGCGACAGCGCTTTCATGGGACTTCGGTCACCAGCTTTTTCGACGGCGACCTGATAAGCCGCGCGCGCTTCATCGCGCCGACCCTGGATTGCCAATACGTCACCGCGTACATCTGCAGCCATTGATGCGAAGCCTTCGTCTTTTACCTGTTCGAGCAATTTGAGCGCCTCATCGAATTTTTTTTCTTCGAGCAGTACACTGGCCAAACGAACTTTGGCGATGTTGCCATGCACCGCTGGCCCCTTGTCGGCAACCCACTGCAAGTGCTTTTTTGCGGTTGTAAAATCACCTGCGTCAAATGATGCCTTTGCGGCCATCAGTTGTGCTTCACTCGCATAGAAAGCGCCTGGAAACTTTTCCGCAATCGTACTGGCAACGTCGGAAAGTTTTTTAGTGTCCTTGGCAGCAACGCCGTCCAGTGCCGTCTTCTGCACACTCTTGAACAGCACCTCGGCTTGTTCGCCCTGCGATCTTTCATAATAACGCCACCCCTGTACGGCGAGTACGCCGACGAGAAAAGCGCCAATCGCGGAATAAATCCACATTCCCCATTTCGCCCACCAGTCTTTCAGTGCGTCAATGCGTTCCTGTTCTTCCAAATCGTAAGCTGCCATACCGAATGCTCCTGCCTTTCTAACCGACTAAATCTGTATTCAATGCCGCGCTGGTTATTGCCAACGCAACATCATCCAAAAGCAGCTTGCGTTGCTCGCCGCCACCACGCAAATTCTTGACACTCACCATACCTTCAGCGACCTCGTCCGAACCGAGAATGATAGCAAAGCGTGCGCCGCTGGCGTCCGCCTTTTTCATTTGCGACTTAAAGCTCGCTGTCTTGCCATCCGGCGTGCCATGCAGCGAGACAGAAAGTTCGCGATTCCGCAACTGCTCTGCGACCGTAAACGCGTGCTGCTCCAGACCGTCGGCGTATACGACATAAATATCCGACGATTCCACTTGTACGGGCGGGTTCTCCTGCATCAGCATGATCACACGCTCAACGCCGAACCCGAAACCGCATGCCGCTGCGGGTTTGCCACCCAACTGCTCCAGCAAACCATCATATCGACCGCCACCGGCGATCGTCAGTTCCCAATCGCGGCCTTTGCCGACAAACTCGAACACGGTGCGATTGTAATAATCGAATCCCCGCACCAAACGCGGGTTGATCGTGTATTTCAGTCCGGCAGCATCGAGGCGCTGCGTCACACCGTCAAAATGCGCGCGTTCGATTTCGCCTAAATAATCTTTCAGTTGCGGTGCCCCATCGACCAAGGCCTGCATTTTCGGGTTCTTCGTATCGAGCGTGCGCAATGGGTTGGTGTAGAGGCGGCGCTTGGCGTCTTCATCAAGCTGATCCACATGCGCTTCGAAGTATTTCACCAATGCGTCACGATGCGCCTTGCGCGACCCTGTATCGCCAATTGAGTTGACATGTAGCGCGACATCCCTGAAGCCCAATTTTTGCCAAAGACGCGAGAGCATCAGTATCTGCTCCGCATCCACGTCAGGCCCCGCAAAGCCCAGCGCCTCAACGTCAAACTGGTGAAACTGGCGATAGCGGCCTTTCTGAGGGCGTTCATGGCGAAACATCGGCCCTGACGTCCACACGCGTTTTGGGCCCTCGTACAAAATATTGTGCTCAATGGCAGCGCGCACCAATCCAGCGGTCGCCTCCGGTCGCAAGGTAAGTTTTTCGCCGTTCATTGCATCCTCAAAGGAATACATCTCCTTCTCAACAATGTCGGTGACTTCGCCAATGGAACGCACAAATAATGGCGTCGGTTCGACAATCGGCGTGCGCATCAGGCGATAGCCATATTGTTCAAACACGTGACGAGTTGTGTCCTCGAGGAACTGCCATAGCGGCGCGTCCTGCGGCAACAGATCGTTCATGCCGCGGACGGCTTGCAAGGTTTTGCTCATGAATTGCGAATGGATGCAGGAAGGGGCTTGATCGATATCGACAGCAACGCCGGATATATTGAGGGGCGAAGTGCGGAAAACTCGCTATTTTACAGTGATTTAGAGGCTGTTTGCCAGCTTTCCACATACGGCAGATTGCCCTTGGCGGCTACGGAACTTAACGAAATACGAGAGCAAAGGCGCTCACGATGCCCGCCTTCGGCGAAATCGGTGTCCCGTGACGCCGACGACGGCCAACCATTACTCGGGCTTGAGCCCCTCATTGGCGGGTGAATCTGTTATTGAACTGCTTTCGCCTATTTGGAACACCGCCCCGAAGCACGAAGTCCTCCATGGCGAACGAGCACCCCAGAAATAATTTTCACGAATTGCATTTCGCGGAATAATATCGAGCCGTTCAGTGTTCATCGCAATCGTTCATCAGGGGAGTCGATGACTGGCGGGAGTCAGGCGAAAAAAAGCCCCGCAAGAGTTACGGGGCTTTTTATTTTCGACCAGCGTGACCAAATTACTTCTTTGGTGCGTCAGCTTTTTTGTCGTCTTTCTTTGCATCATCTTTTTTCGCGTCTGCGGCTTTTGTTTCAGCTGCCTTCACTGGCTTGTCAGATTTTGCGTCAGCTTTGGCTTTAGCAGCTTTGTCGGCTTTAGCTTGCTTGGCGGCTTCAGCTTTGGCTTTCTTTTCTTCAGCAGCTTTTGCAGCTTTGTCAGCTTTTTCTTTCTTGGCAGCTTCAGCTTTGGCTTTCTTTTCTTCAGCCATTGCTTTCTTGTCAGCAGCAGCGTCTTTCTTGGCTGGTGCGGCTTCCTTCGTGTCAGCTTTCTTCGCGTCAGCTGCCATTGCTTTGTCTGCTTTTTTGGCAGGCGCAGCATCTTTCGCAGCAGCTACTGGCGCTCCGGCAGCTGGTGCAGCAGCAGCTTTTGCAGGTGCGGCAGCAGCGGCAGGCGCAGCGGCTTTAGCAGGAGCGGCTGCAGCAGGTGCAGCAGCGGCTGGCTTGGCTTCAGCTTTCTTTTCGACAACGGCGGTGGTCTTGCCGGTCAGCGTTGCGTCAGCGCCCATTGCCTTCAGGGTGCCTTCGCCGATACCTGGAACTTTGTCGATGTCAGCCATTGCCTTAAACGGGCCATTCTTGGTGCGATGGTCAATGATTGCCTGTGCTTTAACGTCGCCGATGCCCTTCAAGGTCATCAACTCTTCTTTTGTTGCGGTGTTCACGTTTACAGCAGCGAACGCGATTGAAATCGACGCAAAAAACGCGGCGACTGTGGCGAGGATTTTCTTCATAAAAACTCCATGAGTGAGTGAGATAAAAACTTGCTTTGCCCCGATTGACTCGCTATGGAAAGCGTGCTGCTTCGGTGCGGTTCTTTTTTGCTGATCGTCACAACCCGTTACACGAACCGCACTCGCTAAAACGAGCACTGCGTCAAGTGGTTGACAAGGTTGACGCTGATCGCGGAACTTAAGGGATATGTTTCCCTTTGGGCCGCAAAAGCGTGAGAGGAATTGCGTGCTGTGTACTCTCCGATTGCGCAAAAATATTTACTGCATTTGCGCGCATTTACGTTTTTCGGGAGGCCCGCCAACCGCAAATCCAGCAAACTTGTTGATTATATGCAAGTTTTTAGGAAAAAACCAGTGCGCGTTGCATCATATGCACTGACATGCCTGGCGAATGTTTGCTGCGTAGTCTGGTGACTACGCACCCTGTGCTGCAAGCCACGGAATGTAGCGGGAGACGCCGTCTTCCACACTCAGAAATGCTTCCGGGTAACCTGCCGAACGCAGATTGGTAAGATCGGCCTGGGTAAAGCTCTGGTATTTACCCTTCAGGGCATCCGGAAACGCGATGTACTCGATCAATGCTTGCGCTTTCATCTCGCTCAGCGTCAACGCGGGCTTTCCATCCAGCGCGCGGCAGGCGTTAAGGCTGGCCACTGCCATGTCATTGAAGGTCTGGCTGCGTCCTGTACCGAGATTAAAAATCCCGGAAACTTCCTGGTTGTCCAAAAAATGAAGGTTGACCTTGACGACGTCGTCGATCGATACAAAGTCGCGCCGCTGCTCTCCATTGGCGTAGCCATCGGTACCTTCAAACAATTTGATCTTGCCGCTTGCGCGGTATTGATTGAAAAAATGAAACGCAACAGACGCCATGCGGCCTTTGTGAGATTCACGCGGGCCGTAAACATTGAAGTAACGAAACCCGGCCACCTGCGCACTCGCATCGGCCAAACGCGGTCGCACAGCTTGATCAAACAGAAACTTTGAGTAGCCATAGACATTCAACGGCGCTTCGCATTCGCGCGCCTCCGCGAATATTTTTCCGCCGCCATAAACAGACGCCGATGAAGCATAAATAAATGGCACTGCTTCTTCCTGACACCACTCAAGCAGCGAAAGCGAGTACCGATAATTGTTTTCCATCATGTAGCGACCATCGGTCTCCATTGTGTCGGAGCAGGCGCCTTGATGCAGTACAGCTTCGATATCGCCACCGAGTTCGCCGGATTCGACCACCGCAAGGAAATCCTTCTTGTCGACATATTCAGCGATTTCGCAATCGACGAGATTCTTGAATTTATCAGCTTTGGTCAGGTTATCTACCGCGACAATATCCGAAATGCCGCGCGCATTGAGCGCTTTGACGATATTGCTGCCGATAAATCCGGCTGCACCGGTAACGATGATGGTCATGTTTTTTCTAACGATTCAATTTGAAAATCTAACCGAGCGACGAAATGAGTTCTTCGCGCGACACCGTCGCCGTTCCAAGTTTGCCAACGACAACCCCCGCCGCGCGATTGGCAATACGCACCGCGTCTGCCATATTGGCCCCCGCAGCGATCATCAGACCCAAGGTCGCGATCACCGTATCGCCTGCACCGGATACATCGTAAACCTCTTGCGCTTGCGTAGGCTCGTGCATGGCACCTGCGCTCGAAAACAGCGACATGCCCTCCTCGGAACGCGTGACCAGCAACGCGTCCAGATCCAGCGCCGTACGAAGCGTTTCAGCGCGCCGTGCCAGATCGGCCTCATCATTCCAGCGACCTGCCACTTGCCTGAATTCGCCGCGGTTCGGTGTGAGTAAGGTTGCGCCACGATAGCGCGCGAAATCGTCGCCTTTGGGATCGACAAGAATCTGTTTGCCATGTGCCTTCGCCGCTTTGATCATTTTCGACACGTGGGTCAATCCACCTTTGCCGTAGTCAGACAAGATAACGACATCTACACTATCGACGAGTGTTTCAAAATCGCCGAGCTTGTCTTCCAGCACTTCGCGCGACGGTGGCGTTTCGAAATCGATGCGCAGCAACTGTTGCTGGCGACCGATGACGCGCAGCTTTACCGTGGTGGGTAATTGCGTGTCTTTGTGAAACAACGTGGTGACATGTTCTTTTTCCAGCAATGCCGCCAACGAACGCCCGGCCTCATCATCCCCAACCACGGACAGCAAGGTAGCTTTGCCTCCGAGAGATGCAATATTCCTCGCCACGTTCGCGGCACCACCGGGCCGCTCTTCGGTACGCTGTACGTGAACCACTGGAACAGGTGCTTCAGGTGAAATGCGAGTGACATCGCCAAACCAGTAGCGATCAAGCATCACGTCACCAACCACGAGCACGCGCGCGTTTGAGCAATCGGGAAGAATGAGTTTACTCATTTGCGTCTATACAAATTGTGGCCGGCCAATCGGATAATACTCAAGGCCGTGCTCGCGCATCGTCTCCGGCTCATACAAGTTACGCCCGTCAAAAACAACAGGGGATTTCAGCGCTGCCTTCATCGCGGCAAAGTCGGGGGCCCGAAAAGTTTTCCACTCGGTGACAATGGCGAGCGCATCGACGCCATCCAATGCTTCCATCGCACCACTCGCCAATCTCACACTTGGGTTATGGCCCAATAGATGCTTCGCCTCAACCAGCGCAACCGGATCAAATGCAACAATTTTTGCACCGCGCTTCACCAGATCCTCAATGAGTACCAAGCTTGGTGCTTCGCGCATATCGTCGGTATTGGGCTTGAAGGCCAAGCCCCACAAGGCGATTGTCTTGCCGGACAGGTCTTCACCAAAGCGCTTGACGATCTTTTGCGTCAGCACATGCTTTTGCGCGTAGTTCACTCGCTCTACCGCATCAAGCAACTTCAGATTCATTCCTGCGGCAGTGGCAGTACGTTGGAGCGCTTGTACGTCCTTGGGAAAACAAGAGCCGCCGTAACCTATTCCGGGATACAGGAAGTGATAGCCAATGCGCGGGTCCGATCCCATCCCCTTGCGCACTGACTCTATATCCGCGCCAAGCAATTCAGCCAGCAATGCGAGCTCGTTCATGAACGAAATGCGCGTTGCCAACATGGCGTTCGCCGCATACTTTGTCAATTCCGCGGAGCGTACATCCATCACCATGATGCGATCATGATTGCGCTGGAACGGTGCGTAGAGTTTCCGCATTGCTTCGATTGCATCAGCGTCGTCCGCACCGATGACGATACGATCCGGGCGCATGAAATCCTCAACTGCCGCGCCCTCTTTCAAAAACTCCGGATTGGAAACAACCGAGAATTTCATGTCCGCGCTGCGCTTTTTCAACTCATCTGCAATCGTCGCGCGCACCTTGTCAGCCGTACCAACCGGAACGGTGGATTTATCCATGACAATTTTGGGCGACGTCATGAGCCTGCCGACATTGCACGCTGCCGCGACCACGTATTGCAAATCTGCCGAGCCGTCTTCACCGGGCGGCGTGCCCACCGCGATAATCTGGATATCACCAAAGGCAACGCCCAGGGCCACATCGGTGGTGAAGTGCAGTCGCCCTGCCGCCACGTTACTTGCAACCATTTCTTTCAAGCCCGGTTCATAAATCGGTATGCCACCGGACTTCAGTGTTTCGATTTTCTTCGCGTCGATGTCCATGCACAACACCTGGTTGCCGACATCTGCGAGGCAAGCGCCGGTAACAAGGCCGACGTATCCGGTTCCAATGACAGTTATTTTCATAAATTAGATCGCCAGCGTAGGGGAAAAATGATTCATGCGCTCTCGGCGACAGAAACGAATGCCGCGAGTTGCTGATTGATGGAGTTTAACGTGCCGATGGGATCTTTCGCGTGCGTGATTCTGCGCCCAATGACCAGATAATCGGCACCCAACTTGATCGCCTCCACCGGTGTTACCACCCGTTGCTGATCGCCTTTGGCGTCTCCCTCAAGGCGAATACCGGGGGTAACCAGCTGAAACTGTGTTCCCAGCGCGGCTTTCAGGCTTGTCGCCTCCTCAGCAGAACACACGACACCGTCCAGCCCACAGGCCTTTGTTAAGGTTGCGAGCCGCATCACGTTGTCGGCCGCAGTACCGCTAAAACCAACCTCTTGCGCCTCAGCATCCGACAGACTGGTCAATATGGTCACACCAATGAGCAATGGCTTCAGGCTCGAAGAATCCACAGCCTCGCGGGCGGCCAACATCATCCGGCGGCCGCCACTTGCGTGGACGTTGATCATCCA
>JBKJMK010000271.1:0-2568 GCA_046596005.1 Usitatibacteraceae bacterium
GCAGTTTATTCCTGCGGATGCCAACGGCAGGGCGGATTTTCAAGCCCTCCAGCAGTTGCTGGAGGGTAAGGAATGGATGGTGGTGTTGGGTTTTGCGGTGTTGGTGACCATCAAGGCCGCGTTTTGGTTTACCGCCGCCATTCTTGCGCTAAACCAGATGCCAGCCACGCACGCGATACGCTGGAGTTTCTACGCGCTGATCGCAAATTTTTTACCAATGCTGGTGTTTGCCGCATTGATGACGCTTATTTTCGCTGTCGCTACGTTGCCGCTCTTACTGGGCCTGCTGGTGGCGATGCCAATTTACGCCATTGCGCATTATGTTAGCTATCGCGACTTGTTTCGTTTGCCACACGATAATTAACCTCCGTTAACCGAGCCAGGCACATTGCAGATACAATTAGCGGGTATTTTGTTAATTATCGGCTCGCCGCCGCGATAATCTCCGCGAGACTTTCCCGCGAATTACGCGGCCCAATTGGTTATTGCGCGCATATTCAAACGGAAACCAGCAATGAAGACTTTGATTCGCTTGCTCGTCTTTTTCTCTGTCGCTGTAACGACGGCAGCTTCTGCAGATATCATCATTGGGCAGTCAACTCCGCTAACGGGAGCAAACGCCGATCTTGGTAACGATATACGTAACGGCGCACTGGCATATTTCGAAAAAGTAAATGCAGCCGGCGGTGTGAATGGCAAACAGATCAAGTTGGTGACGCTTGACGACAAGAACGACACCAGGCTTTCCGGCGAAAACACCAAAAAATTACTGAATGAAAATAAAGCAGTGGCGCTGTTTGGCTATGCTTCATCGACGCTCAGCATTCCTGCGATGCCGTTTGTCAAAGAAAGCCGCGTGCCGTTCTTCGCACCGTTCACCGGTGCCGATACAATTCGAAAACAAAATGATTTCGTCTACACCGTTCGTGCCACGTACAGTGATGAAATCGAAAAAATCATCAATTTTTGGGGTAGCCTTGGTAGCACACGCGTTACGGTGCTGCACTACGATGACACCGTCGGCAAACAGAATTTTGAAACGGTGGCGAGGACGCTACAAAAATTTAACAAGCAGCCGACCAGCATCTCCATCAAGCGCAACGCCGATTTGCCTGAAGAAGTCATCAAGCGCATTGCCGCCTCTGATCCGCAAATTATTCTCGTCACCACACTGTATGCGCCCGCCGCGCAAATGGCGAATAAACTGCGGGCCGCCAACTTGCCCTACCTGATTACCAGTCTCTCGTTCGTCGGTGCCAGTCAGCTCGCCAAGGCGTTGGGGCCGGAGGCGGCAGGTATCTCTGTCGCACTCACTGTTCCGACCGCAAAATCGATTAGCGTACCGGTAGTCAAGGAATGTGTAGAGGCTTGGACCGCGCTGGGCCAGAAAGAAACCATGAACGTGACCGCGATTGAATCTTGCATTGCGGCAAAAATACTGGTGGAAGGTATGCGCAAAGCGGGCAAAGAAATCACGCGTGAGAGCCTGCAACGTTCGTTATCGGCATTGGGGCGAGTTGATTTAGGCGGACATGTGGTCGAATTCAAACCAGGATTTCGGCACGGGGGTAAATTTGTCGACATCGCTGTGATTCTTGCGAATGGCGAACTGCGTAGCTAGCACAACTAAATGAGTGCGTAGAACAAGCACCGGCGCGGGCCGCAGGCCAAAAACGGTCTGGCACCCGCTCCAGGACTGGTCCTACACAGTCCTGCGCTGAAAAACACCGTTACCGTATCGTTATGAACAATTGCGCGCATGGCTCGCCGTTATCCAGTCATTACCGCTCGAAGTTACTGTCTTTGCGAGCGGTGTACACGAATCGTATGCAGCCAAACGTGTCGCCGGTATCTCAAAGAGCCGTAAGCTTTGCGTACTGTAGCGCCAGCCATTTCACGCCGTCAGTGCGGAATCTCACCTGCACACGTGCGTCCAGTCCACGACCTTCAAAATTGAGCACGACACCTTCGCCAAACTTGCCGTGCTGGACGTTTTGCCCGACGCCAAAGGGATAAGCATCGGGTCTGGCGGTCTCGAATCGCGCGCGTGAGGTGTCGGCTGTGCCCTCGATTCCGTAGCCAGCATTGACGCTATGAGCATTGCGCTGTTGGCTCGGGGAGTACGGGCGATCACTGCTGTCGCGGCCCTCGATCCAGGCACCACGGCTGGCGGTATCGCTTTTGCCACCCCATGGCTGTTGCGCACTAAAGCCGCCGCTCGTGCCCCCACCGCGTGAGGCGGGATACGCTTGCGGCCCTGACAGATACCCCGATTGCCGTTCGGGCACCACCACCCATTTGCAAAGCGGTATCGGAATTTCATCGACAAACCGCGAGACAATACCGTAGCGAATCTGCCCGTGAAGCATGCGCTGGCTGGCGTAAGAAAGATAAAGCCGTTCGCGTGCGCGCGTCACCGCCACATACATGAGACGGCGCTCCTCCTCGACGCCATCGAGATCGTTGGCCGAATTATCGTGCGGGAACAAGCCCTCTTCGAGACCGCTGAGGAACACTGCCTTGAACTCGAGTCCCTTGGCCGCATGCACCGTCATCAGTTGTAATGCG
>JBKJMK010000147.1:0-4189 GCA_046596005.1 Usitatibacteraceae bacterium
TCCACCCGCGCCACGAAAACCCTTGCCCGCGACAAAAATTGCGCGGTTTGTAACGGACTCGACCGTCGCACCGGCAAGCGTAAGCGTATCGCGGACATCAAGTGCAACCACGCCACCTGTCAATCCGTTCCAGGCCGGCGCAGTCACCCCAGAGGCAGTCGCGGTCGTATATTGCGGCACGCGGATGACCTGGTACGTCTTTTGGCCCGATGCGCCGCCAGCAGCAGCTTGGGTGTATGTGTTGGTCAGCGCGGGAGAGAAACTGATCGTTCCTAAACTGTTACTGTTTACGCGAACAAATTCGTGCAACCCGGCGCTGCCGATGCCCGTTGTTCCGCTGCCGCTACCGGACCCATTGCCATACGAGCTACTGTTGGAACTATTGATCGTCCCGTCCTGCATCTGAATGATCAACAATAAATCGCCTGTAACGACGGGTGTGGTCGCACCGCGCCCATCAACGGCACCCAACGTCAGCGTTGACGCGCCCGCGCCGATCGAGGTACCACCCTGGTAATAATTATTGACGATGCCTGTCGGCGTCCCGGCACCGGTGCTTCCGGGTGCCGCACAAACCTGCGCTTCTGCGTGCCACGCGAACAATGGTGCGGCGGCGAGCATCCCGCCTATTAGCCAACTGGTTAGTCTTGAATGCACCATGGTCGCTACAGTCCCGATTCTATTTAGCTGACGCGCCGGCAGTGTCGGCGTTTACTTTTTCGGACTTGTTCTTTTTCGGCGTAAACAGATCTTCATCAAACTTGTAACGCAGACGAACGAATGCGCCTTTGTTCGTATATTCGCCGGATGTCAAATCATCGTCGCGGTAGCCAAAAACGTTATAGCCCGCAGAGAGCCATAGATTTTCCATCACCATGAAACCAATCTCGACCCCCAAGCCGTAGTATTTTGATTGGAAGCCCTTGCTCAGCATGGTCGACGCGTTCAGTGACGCATCCCAGCGCGGCGCGAATTCCCAGATCGCGCGGCCCGCCAACAAATGTGCGTTGTTCTTCGTTCGCAAGTCATTGGATTGCTCATTTGTCCACTTTGCCGCATAGCGGCCTGAGAAAGTGAATGGCCGACGGGGCTGCCAGTTGGCGTGAATGGAAATCAATTCAACGGTACGCTTAAGCTCCACACCGGGATGCGTGGTGTCGTTTTCGGTACGGTGTTCAACGCGACCCAGCGCGTTCCATGTATCGGTTTTAGTGTCGCGATATGCCAAACCAGCCTGCAAACGATCCTGTTCGTTTTCGCCTGTGCTCTGACCTTTATTCTTGATCAGCGAATAGGTGTTGCGACCAAGCAAAGTCCAATTCTGGTTTAACTTGGATGCTGCGGCGATGGTAGAAAGAATGGAATCGCTGGAATAGCCTTTTCTTAACTCAAGCCGCGTCGAGCCCTTCCAGAGCGGATTTGCCGTGTATTCGAGCCCGAAGGTTGCTGCGGTGGATTCGTTTTCAACCTTACCCGATAGCGCGTGAACACGTTCAAAACTGGTGGTCAAGGCAACCCCATCCGCGACGTGCCACAAATTGCGCAAGCCCAGTGCCGCTTCGACATCGCCGCCAGAAATTGCATCCCGGATACGATATTCACTGAATACGTTTCCGTCTTTCATGTAATCGGTGCTCATGCCGACCACGGTGGAATTCTGCCGCTGCTGATTATTCAAGCCATACGGGCCGGTGAGCGACGAAATGAACTCGTGCCGTGCGTACAGTCGGCCGCTGCCACCGAGACGATAGTCGCCACCGATCGCGGCAATTTTGCGCGCCGAATCTTTGACATCGACTTCCGCCTCGACGTAGGCGGACGCGTCTTTAAGTCCGGGAACTTCTCCTGTCACTCGGGCGCGGATAGCGGTCAGTTCGTTAGGAATGACATCCGTGCCAGGTAGCTGAGTGACTTGTGATTCGCGGGCATGACGGATTCCGACCTCCACACGCAATCCGTTCTCCAACGTCCGCTCTGCCGCGACCAACAAGCCATCCCGCTTAGACGTAGACAGTAATTCCTCCGTGCGCAAAAACTCGCCCCTGATGCGCGTTTTATCGTCAAGCCGATATGCAAGTTTACCGCCGAGCTCAACGCGACCCTTGGAGAGACTGGAGCTTGGATTATCAAAATTTTCGTCCGCGCGTCCAGCGTAAAAATTGGCGTCGAGCGCACCGTTGGCATGGCGCAGTTCCAGACGTTCCGCGCGCCCTTGCTTCTCACCCTGCGCAAGCCCCGCCGCAACTTGTTTCCGTCGCGTCTCGGCAATTTCAGCCACCAGGAAAGTCTTGTCTGCCAGCTTGGCAATTGCATTTACCCCGGCCATGCGAAATTTATCGGCGGGATTTCGATCATCAACCAGCATCGCACCGACCTCGATATTTTCCGTCAGCTTGACCTGCACGTCGCCACCAAATACCCAGAATTCCTGCCCGCCTTGATCGATTTCGTAGGTGAATCGAATCGAGATCGGGTTAAGGTTTTCGTCGAGGCCCGGAATCGGCGCTTTGAACAAAATCCTGCCGGTCAATGGCTCCAATTCGTAATCGATGAAGCGCGCTTGTGGCAAGCTGCGGATAATCACCGATGGCTGATTGCGGTCGCGCGTGAGCACCTCAATTTTCTCGCTGTTGATCAAGCCGCGTGTACGCGATAGTGTGAACGGGCCCGACGTACCGTTGGCGGCAAACTCATCGATCACCTGCCTCGTCGAATCGCGACTGGCGAAAAGGTTAGCGGACACACGTGAATTCTCGAAGTGTTCTTTCACACCGGTCAAGGAACGACTGTAATTGGATAGCTTGCGGGCGTCGGTCGCCTGCGAGGTATTGAAATCGCCGTACAGCAAATAGGATTTCCTGTTGTCGATGCGCACGTAGAGCCGTCCGGTCGATTGTGCGTCGAAGGAACGCACGGAAGAATCGCCGTAAACCGGATAGAACTCATCGGGTTGAATATCGCGGAACAAGCGCTCACGGGTATTCTTGTCTGAATCATAGGCCAGCGTCAGCAGATACTCGCCGCGCACTTTGCCTTTCAGGAACATCGCCGCGCGCGCACCCGCATCGCGATCCCCATTGCCCCACGTACGCGAAATATGTTGAATTTCCTGCTCAAATCCATCCTGCGCGCGCGCCGGTGTCAGTCCCCGCGCATCCAGCTTACGCAGGTTTAACACGCCTTCAATGACACCAGCGGCGATCATTTCCCGCAGATCGGGAAGGAAATCAAGTTTTTCTTCCGTTTTGATGTCGCCGCTACTGACCCGAATATGCGCTTGCCCCGGCTCGTTGGGCGGCATCAAAAGAAATTCGGCGCGGCCATCCTCCACAAAGGTCTGCAATCCGGGCTCGGCGGGGTTCAAGTCCTCGACGTTCCAGCGACCAAGCGAGGTGGAAAGGTTGATGGCAACGCGAGAAGTGACCGGAACGTTGTTGCGGTCGAAAAGGCTAACCACTACACGGGTTGGTGTTTTTCCGTCAGCGACTGCACCTCCGCTGGCAGCTTGTTTAAAGGACACTTTTACATTCGCCAATGCGCCCGGTGCGACTACCTTGATGGATTTTTCGCCGCGCGCATTGCCAAATTGGTCGATTTGCGAAACGGACAAAATGTTTTCGCCGACAGCAAGATCGATACCGATAAATTCCCACGCCTGCGAATTTTTTTCGGCCAGAACCGCTTTTTTGCCGACCCGATCTTCACCGATGTCGTTGTCGTTGACTTTCAATTTGAGTGTTGCGCCGGCCGCTCCTTTAACGCGGATGGTTGCCTGCGCGTACGGCAGGACGTCGCCTGTTTTCAACCCAATGAAACCGAGCGTGTTGTCTTGATCTGGCAATAATGTTTCGAGTGCGAGATCGGGTACGCGCGCTGGTTTCTCGCGTAATTTTTGAGTAATTTCCGACTGTGGAATCGCCAATGTTTCAAAGCGTGTTGGCGGCTTCAAAATCGAGGCCGCATTGTCGGGCGCCGGCGCGGTGGATGCGCCCAATGAAAGCGGTGCCGCGACGTTTGCAATAGGCGCAGTATTACCAACTTGCCCCGCTGCGGGCAATGCCTTCACGTCGCCAATGGCGCGCACATTTGGATCGGCTTCCAGCCGCTGCTGGAGTCGGCCATCAACCTCGTTTATTTGGCTAACCGCTGCAGCTCTGCGCCTGGTAATGTCGGCCAGCACATCGACGCT
>JBKJMK010000197.1:0-9013 GCA_046596005.1 Usitatibacteraceae bacterium
GTCGCCGTTTGGTTTCGTGGTTTCCATGCTGCCACGGACGAGCGCACGCGCCAAAGCAAAATAACGTGACCCGAATGCGCGCCCAGCTTCGATTGCCTCGTGTTCGCTGGCAATCTCGCGGTAGACGACTTGCGCACGCGCAATCGCGTCCCATGCGCCGCTTACCGATGCTTTCAATTCAGGATTGTTCGCGACGAAAGCCTTGAGCGAGGCCTCTTCGGCGCGTTTACGCGTCATCAAATCGTTCGACTGCAGTGCACTTAATTCGCCGCTGAAAACCTTGAGCCCGTTTTCAATACCAAACAAATCGTTATAGGCCACCCGCGCCTGCTCAGCACCGAGTTTGCGGTACTGGGTGAGCGCACCGCGCAATTCATAGCCACGACGCATACCGCTAATCAGCCGCACATCGCGCACTGTTTCAAGCTGCGAAAGCGTCAGCAGTCGGCTGGTGCGTCCCGGGTTACCGGCGGTGAAGACAAGTTCGTCCGCTTTGGTGCCGTTTGCGCTGAATGGAAAGTAGTGTTTAACGGCCGCAGGTTTGCCGTTTTCGTAGGCACGCAGGATTGCGGCATCGAGGCCGAAACGCGGGAAATTAAAGTTGTCCGGATCGCCGCCAAAATTGGGAGCCGCATCTTCGGGTGCCCACACCAGCCGCACGTCGGAAAAACGGTGATAGCGATACAAGTGGTATTGCCCGCCCTTGTAGAGCGTGACCACATTGCATCGAACGGTGTCTTTTTTGTCGCCAACGCAGTCTGCCGCCGCTTTCGCACTCATGGCATTTTGCGCGTTCTTGTAGGCTTCGCCGGTCAGGCCTTTGGTCGCGGCGTTCATTTCCCTGGTCAGGTCGGTGATCTGTTCAAGCCGGCTCACCTCGGTGGTGGGGCACTTCATTTCTTCTTCACGTTTTCGCGCGAGAAATCCGTCTTGCAAATAGTTTTTAGCGGCGCTCGACAGTTGTTGCAAACATCCCGCTACGCAATGATGGTTCGTCAATACGAGGCCCTGGGCAGAAACCATCGAAGCCGAACAACCACCCAGACTCACCGAGGCGCGCATCACATGATCTACCCATGCCTGATCGGGTTCGAAAGCAAACTTGGCCTTCAGTGCCTGCCGGGGCAGATTGTCGAATGTCCACATGCCTTCGTCGGCAAACGCCGTGACAGTTGTTGTGGATAAAAATGCAGATACAACAATGAGTACTGCCGCGCGTAAATTCATGGGTGGGTTGAAACCTTTATCTTGTTGGCTGCGAACAATATGGCGGATTCGCCAGGCAAAGCGGATAACCGGACGCCGCATCGGTTTGCCCGCGAGAAGTGCCATTTTAGTGATATTCCTTGAGGCAGGGAATATTCAGCCGCCATCGTAGAGCAACAAGGCCGTAACCGGGCGAGGCCGGTAGCCCGGAATACACTGCGCTTCTTCCAGGCTACGACAGATTGAAGAACGCCATTCGGCGCGCCCTGCAGACCGAAAACACGCCAGAGGGCGCGCCAGCTATGGAGTTTATCCTTTTGCGCTACAGGCTATTCGGGTCCACCTTCACCGAAGCATTGTCCCCCACCACCGTCGTCCACTCGCGCACTTTCCAGCGCGTGATCAAACCATTCACTACATACGGATCCGCTCTCGCAAAATCTTCCGCAGCTTTTGGAGAATCGCCCTCGAACACCAGCACCGCCCCATCGGCTGGATTCGCGAGTGCGCCGCCCAAAATCAGCTCGCCGCGCTGGTGTGCAGCGGTGGCGTGCAGCAGGTGCAATTTGCGAAATGGAACGCGGGCGGTAACGTAGTCGTCGATCACGTCGTACATCAGCAGGTAGTGCATGGCGGCCTTTCTAAAAGTTCAGGATGGATGTGCTTGCAGGGCGGGCCGACAGAAGTGTTGTCCGCGCGAAGGGCCTTCGATTAATTCTACGTCCACGCCATACAGCGTTTTGAGATTTGCCGCCGTGACGACCTCGCGCGGACTCCCCAGCGCCAACACGTTGCCGTGATGCAGCAGCAGCGCGCGGTCTGCGCATTGCAGCGCGTGGTCCGGATCGTGGGTGCAGAAAAGCACGCTGCGTCCACTGGTTTTCAAGCGCAGGATTTCGTGAAGGATCAACGCCTGATTGGCAAAGTCCAGGCTGGCGGTCGGCTCATCCATGATCAGCAACAGCGCTTCCTGTGCAAGCGCGCGGGCGATCAATGCCAATTGCCGCTCACCGCCGCTGACTTGTGTGAATGTTTTATCGGCGAGGTGCGTGATGTTGAGTTCGGTCATTGCAGCGTTTGCTTTGTCAATGTCGTTGACGCCGGGACGCGCGAACAGGCCAAGATGCGCGGTGCGTCCCATCAGTACGACATCCCGAACCGTAAACGCGAAATAGGAATTGCCCGCTTGCGGCACATACGCCATGACGCGTGCGCATTCGACGGGCGTGCAATGCTGCAAAGGTTTGCCGCGCAGCGATATGCTGCCTTCATGCGCTGGGAGCAATCCGAGCAGGGTGCGAAATAACGTGGTCTTGCCTCCACCGTTTGGGCCGAGCACGCACAACACTTCGCCTGTGCTGACAGTCAGATTGATGTCACGACCCAGCGTCCGCCCGGGATGACCGTAAGCCAGCGTGTGGGTTTCGATCAGTGGCTTTTCCTTATCCTTCATCATCATTGCCGCGCTCGCGAATTGGACGCGGCTAGCAGCCATAAAAATAACGGCGCACCGATCAGCGCAGTCAACACCCCCGGTGGCAGCTCGATGCTGGTGGCGATGCGGGCAATGGTATCCACGGCCAACAGAAAGCAGGCACCGAGCAGCATGCTCAGTGGCAGCATGCGCGCAAATTCCGGACCCACCAGCAACCGCGCAGCGTGCGGAATCAACAGGCCGATCCAGCCGATGATGCCCGAGATCGCGACGGCGGCGGCGGTGATCAGCGTGGCGCAGGTGATGAGCACTGCGCGCAGCCGGGCGACATTGACACCGAGCGCGCGCGCCTCGTCATCCGACAAGGAGAGCACGTTCATGCGCCAGCGCAGCAGGTAGATGGGGATCAGGCCGGCCAGCACCAGTGGCAGCGCGATCATCAGGTCGGCGGGCGAAATGGTGCTGAGGCTGCCGAGCAACCAGAACGTGATGGCGGGTAGTTGGTTGTATGGGTCAGCGAGATATTTGATCATGGCGATACCGGCACCGAGCAGCGTACCGACGACGACACCCGTGAGAATCAGCGCGAGGATCGGATCATGCCCACGCACGGCGTTGCCGATGAACACCACCATCGCCACCGCGAGCAAGCCACCGGCGAATGCGCAGCCCTGCACGGCCACCACCGGCAACGACAGAAAAATCGCCAGCACCGCGCCCAGCGCCGCGCCACTGGAAACGCCGAGAATGTCGGGTGAAACGAGTGGATTGCGAAACAGGTTTTGGTATACCGCACCCGCCGCGGCGAGTGCGCCGCCGATCAATACCGCCGCAATCGCACGCGGGATTCGAATCTCGAATATGACCGCATCAAACGCGGCCGGCAAAGCGTGGCTGCCACCGGAAATCTTGGCCCAGAGTATTGCGACCAGTTCACCAGGCCTGATTGCGAAACGGCCCACCGATAATGCGACGATCAGCAGCACGATAAGCAATGCGAGCGACATGATCGTCAACATTGGCACGCTGAATTTCATATGTGGCGCGGTCAAAGCTGCAGAGTCACGCATTCCACATCACCGCGCCCAATCCGCGAATATCGTAACCCGCCAGGGTTTGCGCATAACGCTTGAACGCAGGCTTGCCAGTGAATGCCATCAATGCCTGCCATGGCGCATCGAAATAGCTTGGCCGTAATACAGCGATATCCAATCTTTCTATTGTCAGCGGAAGGAAATCCAGATGAAACTGGCGAGCCACCGCGCGCACCGCCAATCCCGCATCAGCACGGCCGTCGAGAATTGCCGAGGCGATTTCAGTTTCGGTTTGCGCGGCTGGTTGCATGGTTTTAAGTTTATCCGGGTCGATCCTGGCTTCGGCGAGCAATTGCAGAAATAGCAGGTAGCTGCCCGCGCCAGGTTGCCTCTGGATGACGCGCAGTTTTGGTTTTGTCAGGTCGGCCAGTTTACCGATCTTGTGTGGATTACCCGCCGCCACGACCAATCCCTGCTCACGTTTTGCCCACTCTATTAGCACGCAGTCGAGATGCGAAAGACGCTCACTGGCAAGCGCGACATTGCGGTCCCCGCCGCGCGCCGCAGTGCCGCCAAGGGACGGAATATGCATTGCCGCCGCGCAGGCGCTGCCAGTGACCAGGCGATCAACACCATCCATGCTGCCGTAGGTCATGGTGGCCAATCCGCAGCGCGACTCGCGCACCGCCCACTCCAGCAGCGGATCGCTGCTGCCGGCAATCACGGCAGGCGCGTTGCGCATTGCCGTCAGCGTGGCACCTGCGGTACTTTGTTTTACCCATTCGTCGACGAGTGTTCGCGGAAATAGCAATTTACCCGAGACGCGCGAGTGGGGAATCTCGCCCTGCGCGACCATGTCGTAAATTTTGCGTTCCTTCAGACGGAGATACTCGGCGACCTCCTTGGTGCTCATCAGTGGCCGCATGTTGGCCCCTTAAAATGAACTGCATTGGACGGCAGGGATATGCATTCTCTCCGTATGCCGTAATTCTTGCAAGTATGTCCATACAATAACTTTCACAAGCGTATTGTCGCGCGCTCAACAACTTCGGGAGATTGGCATGGATCGCGTTTTCTGCAAAAACATCGCAGCGTTGTTACTTGTCGGTGCGATGTGTGTCATGGGGTTTGCGGGTGCCAAAGATGCAACTCCGCCACCCCTGCGTCTTGCAACCACGACCAGCACCGAGAACTCGGGTTTGCTTGCCGCACTGCTGCCTGTCTTTGAAAAAAAATACGGTGCCCCGGTACGCGTCATTTCCGTTGGCACGGGGCAAGCGCTGAAACTCGGCGAACGCGGCGACGTTGACGTGGTGCTGGTACATGCGCGTGAAGACGAGAACAAATTCGTGGCCGCCGGTTTCGGCATTAACCGGCGCGATGTCATGTACAACGACTTTATTCTGGTCGGGCCGACGGCAGATCCCGCCGGTATTCGCGGCATGACGCGGGTCGGTGAGGCGTTGAAAAAGATTCATGAAGCAGGCGCGACATTTGTTTCTCGCGGCGACGAATCCGGCACACACATTATGGAGCGCCGTCTCTGGAAGGAAGAGAATATTGTGCAAGGGGCATCGCCCGACACTCGGCGGTATCTGTCGGCGGGGCAGGGCATGGGGGCGGTGTTGACGATGTCGGGGGCGCTAGGCGCATATACCCTCACCGACCGCGGCACGTTTGTGGCGTATAAGTCACGCATCGGTCTTGATATTCTCGTTTCTGGCGATCCGCGGCTGGCCAATCCCTATGGCATCATCGCGGTAAATCCAAAGCGCCATGCTGATATTAATTTTGCGGGCGCGATGGCACTCATCGACTGGATCACCTCTACTGAAGGGCTGAAATTGATCGCGTCGTTCAAGGTAAGTGGCGAACAGTTGTTTTTCCCGGGCGTGCCGCCTGCTGCGGGCTACAAGAAAGCAGGTTTGACCAATGGAGCTGGTTGACGCGACGCGAGAGGCGTTTCGTCTGCTGTTGTCGGGCGACGGGACTCTCTGGACGATCGTTTGGATTTCCCTGCGGGTGTCGCTTCTTGCCTTGCTGATTGCGACGCCGCCAGCGGTCGCGCTTGGATTTTTTCTGGCGGTCGCTTCGTTTCCGGGGCGACGTGCATGCGTAATCGCGTTGCAAAGCCTGCTGTCGTTTCCGACCGTGGTGGTCGGGTTGATTCTGTTTTTGCTGCTGACGCGCCAGGGTCCGCTCGGCAGTTTGCAAATTCTTTACACACAGGAAGCGATGATCGCCGGCCAGGCGGTTATCGCGTTTCCGGTGCTCGCGGCATTCGCGCTATCGGCCGTGCAGGGCGCGGACTTGCGGGTACGCGAGACCGCGCTGGCGTTGGGTGCGTCGCGCGCGCAGGCGTCGTGGACGACACTCGTCGAAGTGCGATTTGCGGTTGTGGTGGGCGTGCTCAGCGGCTTTGGCCGGGTGATTTCCGAAGTAGGTTGCGCGATGATGGTCGGTGGCAATATCGCAGGCATTACCCGCAATATTCCGACGGCAATTTCGCTGGAGACCAGCAAGGGTGATTTTGCACAGGGGATTGCCTTGGGTGTCGTGCTGATGGTGTTCGCGATTGGCGCGAACCTCGCATTGGCGTGGGCGCAAGGTCGCGGCGGTCTGGATTGAACCCGAGTGGGCATAGTCGCGGGCTTGAACTCTGCCGGGTCGTGAAGACTTTTGGCGAGCGACGTCTACTCGATATTGAGGCGCGCACATTTCCTGCCGGCGAGTTGCACCTCATGCAGGGCGACAATGGTGCCGGCAAAACCACGCTGCTCAAGATATTGGCCGGGCTGCAGAATGCGGACACGCTGGAATTCCGCTTCAACGGCTTGCATTACACGCAGGCGAATTACCCGGATGCGCTGCGACGTGAAATTGTCTACGTGCACCAGCACCCTTATTTATTTTCGACCAGCGTGGCCGCAAATATCGGCTATGGATTGAAGCTGCGAAACGTCCCGTTGCAACAGCGCGAGAACGCCATCACCGACGCAATCCGTTGGGCGGGACTGGTTGATGTTGCTGGCGTCGCGCCGAAGCGATTGTCAGGTGGCGAGAAACAACGCGTGGCGTTGGCGCGTGCGCTGGTATTGAACGCACCGGTGATGTTGATTGACGAGCCCACCGCCAATCTGGATGCAAAGGCGCGTGACCAGGTGAGGGGTTTGCTGGAGTCGCTACGCGCTGAAGGGCGGATCGTGGTGGTCGCTACGCACGATCCGGCGTTGCTCGCGCTGCCCGGTGTGACATCCTGGCAGCTAATGGACGGAAAGCTAAGTTGCTTATCGGCGTGAACTTATTTGCCGGCAAGCATTGTCTGTAATTCACCCGATTGATACATCTCGCGCATGATGTCCGCGCCGCCGACAAACTCACCATCGACATATAGCTGTGGGATCGTCGGCCAGTTTGCGTAATCCTTGATGCCTTGGCGTATTTCGGCGTCCAGCAACACGTCGACTGTGAATGGCTCGTCAACGCCGCAGGCTTTGAGCATTTGTGTTGCAGATGCCGAAAAGCCGCACATCGGAGACTGCGGCGAACCCTTCATGTAGAGCACGACGGGGTTGGATGTGACGGTTTCGCGAATCTTGTCTTGTGCGTCCATGTTGATGCTCCGGTTGTAAATCGATAATCTGCTGGCATTTTAACCAATTTGACCGCCCGCGACACGGGGAATTCCCGCCAGATCACTTACTGATGTGAGGTTTGCGAAGCCCGCTTTCAAGAACAATTCGCGGCAAGCGCCGGCCTGGTCGTAGCCGTGCTCAACGAGCAACCATCCGTGGGGGCGGAGGTGTGCGGCTGCCCCGTCGATAATCGTGCGGATCGAGTGCAAACCGTCGCCGCTTTCGTCAGTCAAGGCAATCTGCGGTTCGAAGCGTAGATCACCTTGCGACAAATGCGCGTCACCGCCGGAAACATAAGGCGGATTGGAGACGATTAAGTCGAACTTTCGGCCAACGAGATTCGCGTACCAGTCACTTGCGACGAAGGTAACCGCTGCGTGAAGGCGGCGGGCGTTTTCCCCGGCAATACTCAACGCGTCGCTCGAGATGTCTGCGGCGAAAACCATCACGTCGGGACGCTCCAACGCGAGCGACACGGCGATCGCGCCGCTGCCGGTACCGAGATCAAGCATGCTTGGGCGTTCAGCAGTTTCATTTGGTGAAACACCAGCACTGGCGAGGATCGCAGGCACTAAATCACCTGGAAGCCGCGCCAATGCTTGCTCTACAAGTAATTCTGTCTCCGGGCGCGGAATCAGCACGCTATCGTTGACGGAAAATTCGCGGCCGTAAAATTCGCGTTTCCCGATCAGATAGGCAACCGGCATCCCGCGGGCGCGCTGGTCCGTGTGGGTTGCGAAGGTACTCGATTCATGCGATTTGAGCAGGCGCTCCGGGTGTGCCAGCAACGAAGCACGACCGATGCCGAGCAGGTCAGCAAGCAGGTATTGCGCGTCTAAAGGGTCTATCGATAGACTGGCGTGGGCAAGCGTTTCCCCGACATTTGTCACGCCGTGCCTAGCGCCGCCAGTTGTTCGGCCTGGTGTTCAGCCACCAACGCGCCAGTCAGTTCAGACAGGTCGCCGTCCATGATGAAGTCGATTTTATAGAGCGTCAGGTTGATGCGGTGATCGGTGACGCGCCCCTGCGGAAAATTGTAGGTGCGAATGCGCTCTGATCGATCACCGGAACCGATCAGCGATTTGCGTTCTGCCGCTTCCTTGGCCTGTTGTTCCCGCGTCTGCTTGTCCTTGATACGTGCGGCCAACACTCGCCAGGCCTGCTCTTTATTCTTGTGTTGGGAGCGGCCGTCCTGACATTCGACAACGATGCCGGTAGGAATATGCGTGAGCCGCACCGCAGAATCGGTTTTGTTGATGTGCTGACCACCAGCGCCCGACGCACGGAAGGTGTCGACGCGAACATCGGAAGGATTGATCGCAATCGCGGTGGCGTCATCAGCTTCGGGCATGACAGCAACCGTTGCCGCCGAGGTGTGAATGCGCCCCTGCGTTTCGGTCTCAGGTACGCGCTGTACCCGGTGACCACCGGATTCAAATTTCAATCGCGAATAGACACCCGTACCGACAATGCGTGCAATGACTTCTTTATAACCACCGACTTCGCCGGGTGACTCCGAAATGATTTCCACCTGCCAGCGATTGCGCTCGGCAAAGCGCGTGTACATGCGAAATAAATCACCCGCAAACAGTGCGGACTCGTCACCACCCGTGCCGCCGCGAATTTCGAGGAACGTGTTTTTCTCGTCGTTCGGGTCCTTCGGCAGCAACAGCTTTTGCAAATCGACTTCGAGTCCATCAAGC
>JBKJMK010000227.1:0-11369 GCA_046596005.1 Usitatibacteraceae bacterium
CCCACGACGCGTCTGCTTTCAATCCCGTTTTTGCCGGGTCTTTGCCGTGTCCACGATCAAACGCATTCATGACCGGCCATGCGAGAAAAACCAGTAACACCGCTGCCCCCGCTACCCAGCTAAAGGTGCGCTTGGATAACCAGGTGGATTTAAGTCCTGCTTTGACGTGGCTCCGCACTTCTTCCAGATCATCCTTGAGCGGATCAATGAGTTCCACACTCAAGGCAAGGTTCGCGTTGTTTTGCGCCGGCAGTACAATCAATTCAAACGGGCCGACCAGTATCCGCTGGCCGACTTTTAGTGTTGCGGCGCGCTGAAGGCTGCCATCGACGCTAACCACGCCACTACGCGCCTCAATGTACGATATTTCGTCGACGCCACAAATAATCTCGGCGTGAAACAACGCAACGCGTGGGTCGGAAAGGTGCAATTTGCAATCAGCACCGCGCCCGATGCGAAGTGTTTCTGCAACCAGCGTTTGTTCGGTGCTGACTGGTTCACCTTTCTTGTTGCGCGTAATAGTTGCGAGTTTTGTTTTCATCGCGGCCTACCAGTAAAAGAAGACAGCGACGATATGCGCCACAAGTGCGGCGAGAAGTGCCACCGACAACGGTACGTGAAAGAACAGCCAGATATCCATGATCGCCTTATAGCGGATATCGGTGCGCGCGCGCGCGACCAGGCGCTCTTTGCGCAACATCATCCCGTACAGGTCTTGATGCTTCCTCGCCTCGTCGCCTTTGGTTTTCGCGGCAATCGCCTTGATCAGTTTGACCGCTGAAGTTGTCGGGCAATTGGACGCCCGCGCCCGCAATTGACTGTACACGCCCCCGCCGATGCGCGTTTGCTGAATCGACGCAAGTACGGCACGGTTGACGTCATCAGACATAGCGATCGCCAAACGCCGCGCCTCGCGATCAATGTCAGCGATCTTGAGAGTGAGACTCTCCAGTGTGTCTTCGCCAAGGTTTTCCGTCATCAGGCTAGGAAACCGGAGATAGGTGTATACGCCGTAGAAACCTGATGCGATCACCACCATCATCAAACCATAGGCCAGCGTGTGAACGTTCCAGCCAACCTGAAACGCGGCATGGAGAGTAGCGATGACGATGAGCGTGGTGCCAAGATAAATGTGTGCCGAGAGCCAACCCTTGATATCGCCTGTGGTACGGTAGCGGCGTTTTTGTACGCCGAGCCACATCAGCCAAAAAATCAACAATGCGGCAATTGTGCCGAGGGTGTAACCGAGGGGCGTACCGCCGTAATGTCCGAGCGGGTAGGTGTACCAACCATAGGCGAAAATAACAGCCAGCACGATGAATACAGCCAACTTTAAATATCGGTAGTCACGATATTCGAGAACAGTGCGATGACGCATGATAAGTGTGGCCCCCTAAGGCAATTTTTCGATCGGCCACCCCTGTAGACCCATCGACCCTGCGGTTGCACTTCCAGGTGAATCAGCAATGCGCTGCATTCACCCGAAAATCAGTTCCGCCCACGAGCGTTTAGCAATTTCGCATCTTTCAATCCCACGTATCCAAGCGCAAGCCCATGGAAAAATGAGGAAATTGAGTCTAAACGTTTTTCAATCTATGTCAAACCCCGGATCGCGGGATGCTTGTGTCATCCATCCTTCGTGGGTGATCCCGCTGCCATGCGCTGTATCAGGCGAGACGCAAGCTATAATCAAACGCGATTTTTAGTGTTTTTTAGTGGTATTGCGTTCGCCTATTTTTGAAATGGTTGGTCAGACTGTGCTTATATTCTTTATCGTTGCTTTATTAATGTTGCTGGGCGCGTTGGCGTTCGTCGTAATACCACTGATACGCTCACGAGCAGCGGTCGAACCGATTTCTGACGCTGGCAGCAATGTCGCCATCTATAAATCACAGCGGCGCGAACTCGATGAGGAGTTGAAGCGCGGCGCGATCACCGAGACTGAGCACAGCACGGCACTTGGCGAACTTTCGATGCGCGTCGTCGATGAAGTGCCACCACAGCCGCCGAGCACGATCGGCATCGCGGCGACAGCCAAGCAGCCCTGGTGGCTGGTTGTGGCCATCGCAATTGTGATGCCTTTGGGCGCGTCGTTGCTTTACGCAATGATCGGCACACCACGGGCGATTGAAATGGCTGGCCTGCCACCAGGAAATTCAGGCGAGCCCGCGACGCATGTCTCTACCAAGGCTGGCGAAGAACCACCGATGTCGGACAAGCAAATTCTGGCGATGGTCGACACACTTGCGCAAAAAATGCAGCAAAACCCGAACGATCCGCGTGGCTGGATCCTTTTGGCGCGGTCGCAAAATGCGTTGGGCCGCTATGCCGAGGCGACGGCAGCATACGAGCGCGCGGTTGCCCTCACACCCAATGATGCGCAACTGATGGCAGATTTTGCCGATGCCGCAGTGATGACCCAGCAGGGAAGATTCGAAGGTAAACCATACGCACTGATCAAACAGGCCTTGAAACTGGACCCCAACAGCATGAAAGCTCTCGCTTTGGCGGGTACGGCAGAGTTGCGAATGGGCAATCGCACGGCATCTCTTGTGCATTGGGAAAAGCTAAAAGCGCTGGTGCCGAAAGACTCCGCAGACTACCGTGAGGTTGAATCGATCATCGCGGAAGTAAAGGCAACTAAACTTGACGGCAGTACACCCGCGCCGTCGGTACCGCCCCTGGGTGCCGCGGCGCAGGTGCCGGGCAGCAAGCCAAATATTGAGGCCGCGCCAAAGTCTGGCGTCAAGGTGACGGGGAAAGTTGTCATCGCGCCGGAAATCGCGGGCAAATTGGCGGCCGGGGACACCCTATTCGTGTTTGCGCGCGCTAAAGAAGGGCCACGCATGCCGCTTGCCATCATGCGCGTGCCGGCACCCAAGGCCAATGCATTTCCGTTTGCGTTTGAACTCAATGATTCGATGGCGATGGCGCCCGGCTTTTCCCTTTCCTCGTTTG
The DNA here is from genome assembly GCA_046596005.1 of Usitatibacteraceae bacterium. Lineage (GTDB taxonomy): Bacteria > Pseudomonadota > Gammaproteobacteria > Burkholderiales > Usitatibacteraceae > UKL13-2. The sequence continues at coordinate 2,959 of JBKJMK010000227.1, forward strand.
CCGAGGTGGTGATTGAAGCGCGCATTTCAAAATCCGGAAATGCGCAGCTTCAGCCGGGCGATCTGTCAGGAGTTACCGATGTTGTAAAGCCTGGCGCATCCGGGGTCAATGTGACGATTGGCAAAGTCGCGCCCTGATGGTGGCGGCAAGCGTCCCGTCTTTAACCACCAGCGCTGTGCGCAGGTTAGTTGCCCGTGATTTGCGACTGGAGCGCGGCGCGCGATCAATCATCAACGGCTTGTCGTTTGAGATTGAATTCGGGCAGGCGCTAATACTGCGCGGTGCCAATGGGTCTGGGAAAACCAGCCTGCTACGCATTTTGGCAGGACTTACCTTGCCAGATGCGGGCGCAGTCATGTGGAACGGCGAGATCCTGAAGGCGCACTCCGCACAGTGGCGCGGTGCGGCGCTTTATCTTGGACATACCAATGCGCTGAAAGACGATTTCAGCGCAGAAGAAAATCTTCTCGATGCACTTGCCATTGATGGTCTGACCGTTGCGCCGGCTGCGCAACTTGCGGCACTTGAAAAAGTTGGCTTGCTCGAACGCCGTCACGTACCGGCACGTCGCTTGTCACAGGGGCAGAAGCGCCGCGTCGGATTGGCGCGATTGTCATTGGCGATTTCGCGGACGCCGCATAAACCGCTGTGGCTGCTTGATGAACCGACCAATGCGCTGGATGAACAGGGCATCGCGTTGTTCACCGACTTGATCCGCGACCACCTCGATAGCGGCGGCATTGCCTGCATCGCGACCCATCTTGCGTTGAACCTGGCAACAGCGGCGAAGGAATTGCACCTCGACTCAAGAACCGGGATCGCGCAATGAATGTTGCTGCCGATGCGCATTTTTCACATGAGCCGCCAGGCGGTGCACCGGAGCGCGGGTTTATGGTGGCGCTGGCACGCGATACGCGGCTTGCCGCCCGCTCAAAAGGCGAGGTAGTTCAGGCGCTGGTATTTTTCGTTGTCGTGGTCAGCTTGTTTCCACTCGCAATCGGCCCTGAATCAGCGTTGCTGAAACGCATCGCACCGGGGGTTGTGTGGGTAGCTGCACTCCTCTCGGTGTTGCTCACTTTGCCGCGGGTATTTGCACACGACTACGCTGACGGCACCCTCGAACAGATAGTCTTGTCGGTATATCCGTTGCCTGTTGTTATCGCCGGTAAAATAGCAGCGCATTGGTTGATGGCAGGTTTGCCGTTGGCGGTGCTTTCACCGTTGCTCGGTTTGCAATTTGGCCTTGAATCGGGCGAACTTGTCGTGTTGTTTGCAAGTCTGATGCTGGGAACGCCGGTGTTGTCGATGATAGGCGCAATCGGCGCAGCGCTGACGCTTGGCGTGCGCGGCGGCTCGATACTGCTGGCGCTATTGGTGTTGCCGCTGTACATCCCGGTCCTGATTTTTGGTGCGGGCGCAGTTGAGCAGTCGATGGTCGCCCTCGATTTTTCGGCGAATTTATCGCTGCTAGGGGCGATTCTCTTGCTTGGTGGGCTGGTTGTGCCGTTTGCTGCCGCGGCGGCAATCAAGATTTCGCTGGATTGATGTGACGAGGCTAAATTGAGTCTATTTAAATACGCGTCCCCCGCTGCTTTTTACCCCCTCGCCGGGAAGCTCGTGCCGTGGTTTGCCGCGTTGGCTGCAATCTTTTGCATTATCGGCCTTTACCTCGGCCCGTTCGCGGCACCAACCGATTATCAACAAGGCGAGGTTTACCGCATCCTCTTCATCCATGTGCCTGCCGCGACGATCGGCATGCTGATTTATGTGGTGATGGCGATCTATGGCGTGATGGCGCTCACGTTCAATACGCGGCTATCCGCGATGATGATGGAAGCATTGGCGCCGACGGGTGCGATTTTCATCGCACTTGCACTCTGGACTGGTGCCATGTGGGGCAAGCCAACATGGGGCACCTATTGGGTCTGGGACGCACGCGTAACCTCAACGCTGATTCTTTTGTTTCTGTACATCGGTTACATGGCACTGGTGAACGCCATCGAGGACAAAAAGCGGGCCGATAAAGCCGGGGCGTTGCTGGTCATCGTTGGCTCGGTAAACATTCCAATCATTCATTATTCCGTGACGTGGTGGAATACACTGCATCAAGGCGCATCCGTGACCGTGACCGCTGCGCCAAAAATGGCAAGCGTCATGCTGACGCCGATGTTGGCAATGGGGATTGCGTGCTGGATGTACGCAATTGCCGTTTCACTGGTACGCGTTCGTGCCATCATTCTTGAACGGGAGCGCGGAAGGGAGCCAGGACAGCGCGCTGCGTGGGTTGCAGACGCATTATCGACGACCAAACAGGTGGTCGCTCCATGAATTGGGCGGAATTTTTTTCCATGGGTGGACGCGGATTTTACGTCTGGGGCTCATACGGCGTGTTCGCGATCGCGATTATTCTTGAGATCGTGTTGTTACGCATGCGCGCGCACCGCGCCCAGGCAGAAATTAGAGCTGAAATGAAGCAGGAACTAATGACGGATATTACAAAAGGTGTGGCGCGATGAAAGCAAGGCATAAACGTTTCATGTGGATAGTACTTGGACTTCTCGTCGTCAGTGTCGCTGTGACGCTGGTGTTGCGGGCCTTCAATTCCAATTTGGTATTTTTCTTTACGCCAACGCAAGTCAGTGAGAACAAGGCACCGGTAGACCGCACTTTCCGTATCGGCGGACTGGTGACAGCGGGCAGCGTGAAACGTCAAGCCGACGGGCTCACCGTGACATTCGATGTGACCGACACAGCCAAAACCATCCCCGTGACATACACCGGTATTCTTCCCGACCTGTTCAAGGAAGGTAAAGGCGTGGTTGCGCAAGGCAAGATCGGGCAGGACGGCGTATTCCGCGCGGCCGAAGTGCTGGCCAAGCACGATGAAAATTACATGCCGCCGGAAGCTGCGGAAGCATTGAAAAACGCTGGCAAGCCAATCGATGGCGCGATGTTCGCCGGGCAAAAATCGGTTACCACGCAGGTGCCAAAATCCAATTGATTTCAGCAAAGAGGCATTCACCATGGTTCCAGAACTAGGCCATTTTTCGCTCATCCTCTCGCTGTGTCTTGCGATCGCGCTCGGCACCTTGCCGCTGGTCGGCGCTTACCGGGGCGACCAGCGCCTGCTGTCCCTCGCGCGGCCTCTGGCCCACGGCCAGTTTGTTTTCATCGTGTTTGCCTTCGCCTGCCTCGTCTACTCCTTCATTAGCAGCGATTTTTCCGTACAAAACGTTGCGGCAAACTCCAATACAAAATTGCCGGTGTATTACCGCATCACCGCATCGTGGGGTTCACACGAAGGCTCGCTGCTATTGTGGGTGTTGATGCTGGCGGGCTGGACATTTGCAGTTTCAATTTTCAGCCGCAACTTGCCGCAACAAGTCATCGCGCGCGTACTCGCTGTAATGGGCATGATCATGGTCGGCTTTTTGCTCTTCATGCTATTGACCTCCAATCCGTTTGATCGGCTGCTCCCCGCCGCCATCGAAGGGCGCGACCTGAACCCGCTACTGCAAGACCCCGGCATGATTTATCACCCGCCAATGCTCTATATGGGCTACGTGGGTTTCTCGGTTGCGTTCGCGTTTGCGGTGGCGGCGTTGATCGGCGGCAAACTCGACGCCACCTGGGCGCGATGGTCGCGTCCGTGGACGACTGCGGCATGGTGTTTTTTGACACTCGGGATCGCACTCGGCTCGGCTTGGGCGTATTACGAATTGGGTTGGGGCGGCTGGTGGTTTTGGGACCCGGTGGAGAACGCTTCCTTCATGCCTTGGCTGGTTGGCACTGCACTGATTCATTCGTTGGCAGTGACAGAAAAACGTGGTGTGTTCAAGAGCTGGACGATACTGCTCGCGATACTCGCATTCTCGCTTTCCCTGCTCGGCACCTTCCTCGTGCGGTCCGGCGTGCTGACGTCCGTACATGCGTTCGCAACAGACCCGAAACGCGGCGTCTTCATTCTCGCTTTCCTTGTGATCGTCATCGGCGGCTCATTGGCGCTGTATGCGTGGCGGGCACCAAAGCTGGGCTTGGGCAAAGTGCCACGCGATTTTTCACCGGCGTCGCGTGAGTCACTGTTGCTTGCCAATAATGTGCTGCTGGTGGTTGCGTTGTTGGCAGTCATCCTGGGCACCTTGTATCCATTGTTTCTGGACGCGTTAAAGCTCGGCAAAATTTCGGTCGGGCCTCCCTACTTCGATGCTGTTTTCTACCCGCTAATGGCACCGGCCCTATTCTTGATGGCGGTCGGGCCGATTTCACGCTGGCAGAACGCGACGCTGCCGGATTTGGTGTCGCGATTGAAATGGGCATTTGGCGTCGCCGTGGCGTCGGGGATCGCCATTCCGCTGATCATGGGCAAATGGACACCGATGATCGCGCTGGGGCTGCTCCTGGCAACCTGGATCATCGCCGCATGCGTGACCGCGTTGGTGCACAGGTTTCAGGCAACACCTGGCACGAGTTTGGTCGCTAAAATTTCGGCAAATCGGTCAAGCTACTACGGCATGCATTTGGCGCACGTGGGTATTGCAGTGTTTGTCATCGGCGTGACGCTCGTGAAAGGCTACGAGACAGAGCGTGATGTGCGAATGGCACCCGGACAAACCGTTTCCGAGGGTGGTTACGAATTCAAGTTTGTAAAGGTCAGCGATGCACCGGGCCCAAACTACTCTGCAATTGAAGGCCGCTTCGACGTGAGCAAAAACGGTAGCGTGGTGGCAACGTTAACACCGGAAAAGCGCCGCTACTTTGCGTCCGGCCAAACGATGACGGAAGCGTCAATCAACGCCGGCTTCACCCGCGACATCTACGTTGCCCTCGGCGAACCGGTCGAAGGTGCTGCCGACGGTGCCTGGGGTGTGCGCATTTACGTAAAGCCGTTCATCAACTGGATTTGGGGCGGCTGCCTTCTCATGGCGCTGGGCGGCGCATTGGCGATGATGGATCGCCGCTATCGTTTAAAGGTGAAAGTGCGTCAGCCAGAAATATTGCCGGCAGCCGTTCCCGCAGAACCAGCGGTTGCACGCACAATAGCGCCCACCAAGGCGAAGCAACGCAAACGTACGCCACCCAAAGCCGACCCGCAAGCAGCACGATAGATTTACTCAGGAACCAATCACATGCTGCGCACTTGGCGTTACTTTCTACCACTGGCAATTTTTTTCGGCCTGCTCTGGTTTTTGTACACCGGGCTGTCACTCAACCCGCGTGAAATTCCCTCCGCGCTGCTCAATAAGCCGATTCCCAGCTTTGAACTCGCGCAGCTGCATTTGCCGGCGCAGAAACTCGGTAACGCCGACATGAAAGGCCAGGTGTGGCTGCTAAATGTGTGGGGCTCATGGTGTGTCTCGTGCCGCTATGAGCATCCATTCCTGAACGAACTGGCGAAAGAACAAGTGCTGCCCATCATCGGCTTAAACTGGAAAGACAAACCAGAGGACGCGAAGGCGTGGCTTAAAAAATTTGGTGACCCCTACAAGGCCTCGGTAAGCGATCTCGATGGCCGCACCGCCATCGACTTTGGCGTGTACGGCGCACCCGAAACCTTCGTGATCGATGCCGCAGGGATGATCCGCTACAAGCACACCGGCCCAATCGATGCGACGGTGTTGCGCGATAAGCTGCTGCCGGTTATTCGTGAGTTGAAGAAATCATGAGGGCAGTCACCATGAAAAATTTGCGGGTGATTCGCGCAACCAATATTTCGCCAAACTCCAGCATTGGCGCGCTGTTTGGAGCATTTTTGCCATGCAATGCGCGCCAGTGCTTGAGTTTCATTGTTATATGTTGCTGTTTGGCATTCGCGGCCCGCGCGCAAACGCCGACGCCCGAGATGGCACCAATGACGCCAGCGTTGGAAGCACGTCTCAAAAAACTCGAAACCGAATTGCGTTGCCTGGTTTGTCAAAACCAGACGCTGGCCGAATCGCCAGCGGGATTGGCGGGCGATTTACGGCGCGAAATCCGCATACTCGCGGACCAGAACAAATCGAACGAGGAGATCAAGGAGCACCTGCGCGCGCGCTATGGCGACTTTGTGCTTTATCGCCCGCCGGTCGATGGCAAAAACTATGTACTCTGGTTCGGCCCGTTCGGGTTATTGATTGGTGGCGCGGTTCTGTTGTGGGTGATGAGTCGGCGCCGCGCGGCAAGTATCCAGAAAACGCCGCTTGCGATGATCAGCCCGGAGACACTTGCTCGCGCCAAAGCACTACTGAAAGATGAATAGCGGCGTCAGTTACAGCGGCGCGCACATCACTACGCCTTCTTCAAACCAGCCGTTGGCTTTCATTGATTCGACCTCGGAAATACTGGTTGTGAAGCGGTGACGCGAGGCGAACTCGCGCCAGCGTGAATCAGACAGGCGTGTCACCGCAAGCATGCCCGGCCCACAGCTCGGCGGGGAAGCCCGATTTATCCAGAACGCGATGCCTTCATCAAGCCAACCCTGGCTGCGACGCAGTAACTGGCAATCGCGCGTATCGCCTGAATAGAAGTGCGTGTTGGCGGCGGTCGCATAAAAACGGCATACCGGCGTCTGCGTCGCAATGCGCAATTCTGCCGGGCCGGGAATGGTGTACGCCTTGAACTGATAGCCGGTTCGCGCCCAGCCGGCACCCGCGCCGCCACGGTCAATGACCTCTTTATCGGCGCTATTGGCCGTCAAGAAATAATGCTTGCTGCTACTGTTCTGGAACTCTTCCACTAACGTTTCGCCGTTGGCCAGCAGTGTTGGTGGCGTGTAGTCGATGCGCATAAAATCATCGAGACCGCCGCCGACATTTTTTTGGCGCGACAATTTATCGAGCGCGGCCTTGTCACCACCAAGATAGGCCGCGAAAAATGGAATTGCCCAGCCAAACACATCAGGCGCATAACTTTGCTCGTAGGTGTGCTCGATTCCACTCAGGGCCACTTGGTAGCGGGCGCCGCGAAAGTTGTTCACTGCCTGCTCCATCATGAACATTGGCGCGGTGGTGTCGGCGGTGCCCGAAATCGAAAGGTACGGTGCAGTGACATTTCTGGCCGTTGCGTTGTCATTCCCAAACGCCGGAAGCAATCGCTGGCCCGCATAGGGCACATAGCCCACGGCCGCTTTGATGCGTGGGTCTTGCACAGTCGGTCTTGCGGTCAGGAACGGATAACTGTCGGTCAGGTGCGCGCCAAGCAGCCACGTCATCGTGGAGCCACCCATGCTGCCGCCGATGCCGCCGATGCGCGTAGCGTCGATGTAGGTGCTGAAGTCAGGGTGCGCCAGCATCAAATCGAGCACCGATTTCACGCTGAACGGCCGCATCGCCTGCATTTCGACGATGAGGTTAAAGTTGAGAATAATGTATTGAAGATCGTTGAGGCTATCGACTTTCAGGCGGGAAAAACGGCCATCGCCATGGAACGGCGCTGCGACAATGTAGCCGTAACTCGCCAGCCGCACCAGAAAATCGATCGACTTGCCGTCAACCGGGCTGCCAGCCAGCCCGTGGGAGAACACCAGCATCGGCCAGCGTCCACAGCCGGGAGGCTTCGGGAAAATCGCGATGCATGGCTGACTGGCAAGGACAGCATTCTGGCCAGCGCGCTGCATGTGTGGCACGCGCTGGCCATCCGGCAGAAAATAGTCAGCGCGGTTGTTGGTCGCATCGGTCGGGTAGCAGGTGATGACAACGAAATCGACGAGCGAATTACGGCGCTCTGGATAGAGGCTGCTATTGGGCACCTGCGGGCTGGCTTTCAAGGTACTGGCGGGCTCGAGCAGGATGTCGCCGACATAATGACCATTGGCACCAGACCAATAGTCGTCGAGCGACCCGCCGAGTTGACTCATCCGTGCGGTATCGTGCGCCAGATTTGAGCATGCAACGGGAAATGCGCCCGGTGCCAGCGGCGGCATCTCGACGCTTTGGTTGCGCAAACTCGGGAACTCTGCAAGCGGCCCCCTGCTCGCCTTTTCAGTACGCTGATTTCTTGTCGCGGCAAAACTGGGCAGCGCCAGGACTGCGCTGAGCATCAGCAACAGGGAATGCCGCCAGAAATTTTCAAGCCTGTGATCGTGCATTTCATTCTCCAAATTACCACTGGCTTGGAACGCATGGGGATCGTTTGGTTGCAACAGTCCAGCTATGCTTGGCCAAATAAGGACCAGTTTTATCACTTACTAACGGCCTTCGCGCAGAAAAGTTACCAACCAATGCGTGGTCAGCACGTTTTCGTTTGCGGAGCCTATAACAGGCAGGCTGGCGCTTTCCCGCAGAGTTGATACACTATTCGCGGTAGACAAAATTAAACCAATTCCTGCTGGAGGCTGTAATGAATTTCCGCGTGCTAGTAATGTGTAGCGTTGTTGCGCTGTCGTCGGCGCTTTCTTTCTCGGTGACTGCAAAAACTTTTCGCTGGGCTTCCTCTGG
>JBKJMK010000249.1:0-3143 GCA_046596005.1 Usitatibacteraceae bacterium
CGGCGCGGCGACGCGAAGAGTTGATACAAGATGTTCCCGGTGCGGTGACGGCGTTTTCTGGCGCTGCGCTTGAGAAGGCGGGAATTCCGGATATTACCGGCCTCGCAGATTTTATTCCCAATACAACGCTGAAGAGCTCGCGGGCGACGAATTCGACGCTTACGGCGTTCATTCGCGGTATCGGTCAACAAGACCCGGTGGCCGGATACGAACAAGGCGTTGGAATTTATCTCGACGATATTTACCTGGCGCGCCCGCAGGGTGCACTGACCGATATTTACGATCTGGCGCGAATCGAAGTCTTGCGCGGCCCGCAAGGTACGCTCTATGGTCGCAATACGATTGGCGGCGCGGTCAAATATGTCACGCGCAAGTTATCGGACAAAGCTGAGTTAAGCGTCAAAGCGACACTTGGCAGCTACAAGGAGCAGGATCTGGTTGTCAAAGGCAGTCTGCCCGTTACAGATACGCTAAAGCTGGGCGCAACCGTCGCAACATTTAACCGTGACGGATTCGGCAAGAATGTCGTCAACGGCAAAGACAATTACAACAAGGAAGTCCTGGCTGGTCGCATCAGCGCCGAATTCACGCCGACCAGTTCGCTATTTATCCGCTTCGCCGCGGATCGTACGGTCGATGACTCACTTCCCAAGCAGGGCTATCGCCTGACGCCCGGCCCGGCCCCGACCAGCGAACCGGTACTCGATGGTAAATACGACACGCGCGCCAACCTCTATTCAGTGCTCGGGAACGCGCAGAATGTCACCAGCCATGGGGAATCCCTGCTGGTGGATTGGACGATCAATCCGACCCTGTCGTTCAAGTCAATTACTGCGAGTCGCGCCGACAAATCTTTCGCGCCGATCGACTTCGACTCGCTTAACAGGCCTCTATTTGAAGCGCCTGCAATCTACAAGAACAAGCAGCAGAGTCAGGAGTTCCAGGTCACCTACACAGGGTCAAAATGGCAGGGTGTGGCCGGCGTTTTCTACATGAAAGCGAACGCGTTCAACGAGTTTGACGCGTTGTTTAACGCGGCGGGAGGACTATCCATTTATACGCTGGACGATATCGATTCCAAGACATCGGCGGTGTTTGCCGATGCCAGCTACAGCGTGACGGACACGTTCAACGTCAACGTAGGCGGACGCTATACGAGCGATCATCGCGAGGCGCGCATATTCAGGAGAACTTACTCTGGTCTAACGGGATCGCCCACGCTTGGCAACCCAGCCGCCGTGGGATTCCCCTTTCCGACAACGCCTGCCATTACAGACCTGAACAAGAGTGACCTGAATCGGACCGACACCAAGTTCACGCCCAAGATCGGCTTTGGCTGGAAGTTTGCCCCGGAACATAACCTCTACGCGTCGTACTCGGAGGGATTCAAGGGCGGATTGTTCGATCCACGCATGGACCTGGGGGGCAATCCAACCAGTGCCACGTCGCTTGAAAAACGTAAAGGCGTCGAACCGGAAGAGGTCAAGACCTTTGAATTGGGCCTGAAGTCGGCATTTAACGGCGGCCGGATTCAAACCAATGCCGCAGTATTCTTTACGGACTACACCAACGTCCAGATCCCGGGCTCGATACCTACTTTTAATGCCGCCGGCGTCGTCACCGGGTTTGCCGGAAACGTGACCAATGCCGGCAAGGCCAAGATCAAGGGCCTCGAACTGGAGGCACTGGCGCGCGTCACCGACGCATTCAGTGTGAGCGGCATGGTCAGTTTCATCGATGCCAAATACAAGGAATGGATCCTTTCCAACGGGTCGCTCACGGCACCCGCCCTGATCAATATCGCTGCCCAGGCAGAGGTCCAGAACACGCCGAAGAAGGCTGCCAGTTTGACAGCAACCTACGAATGGCCAATGGCGATTTTCGGCAGGGACGGTGGCTTTGCGTTATCGAACACCATCTCCTACAAAGACAAGGTGTATCAGTTCGAAATCGTGCGCCCGACCGGCATCGCCGGGCTGGACGCGAACGTAACGGCTGCTGAATTGCTGGCACAAAAGGCGTACTCGTTGTGGGATGCTAGCCTGGTATGGACAAGCAAGGATCGCAACCTACAGGTCGCCCTGAACGGTCGCAACCTGACCGACAAACGCTACAAGGTCGCCGGCTACCCGTTCGGCGGTTTCTTCAACACGATCACAGCCTTCTACGGCGATCCTCGCATTGTCAAAGCTTCCGTTACTTTGAAGTTCTGACCTGGACGGTGGCCCGCAAGGTGCCGCCGGTTATCTCTGTGGATAGTTCGCCGCCGCGCGTACAAACGCGGCGGAAACCAGCCGCGCAATATTCAACCATTCGCGGTTCAATCGATGCCAAATCATCCGAGCGGCACAGCCCGCCGCTCACCCGGTCGAGACGCCCGGTACGCGAAAGAGCGAGTGTGAGTGCCCCGGTCAGAAAATGAAAACACCAGAACAGTTCTTCCTCGCGAGCCTCTGGAAGGGCGCGCTTGACGACCGCGATCAGGCGATGCACCAATGGATCGAAATACGACATGATGGACAGCGCAACGTGAGAGGCGTCATTGTTAACCAACGCGATCAGGCGGAAATAGTTTTTCCAGCCCGCGTCGCCATTGCGTGCCCGTTCAAGCAGCGGAATCACGAACGTTGCGACGGCGCCTTCAACGGTAACGTTGTCGCCATAGGTGGTCTCGTAAACGTCGAACGCTTCCATGCGCTCGGAAAAAACAAGCTCTGCGCGCCGCTCAAGTACGGCATCGAACAGCCCCTGCTTGGTGGAAAAATAGTAGTGCGCCAAGGCCGCATCGAGGTTGGCAAGGTTCGCCACCTCGCGCATCGTGACGCCGTCAAACCCTCGTTTGGAAAAGAGATCTTCGGCGGCGTCAAGGATCCGGTCCGCCGCGATGACACTTCCGTCCACTTTGCGCGGTCGACCTACAGTCGCCCGTTGTGGCTTTGGTCGCAACTTCGTCACACGACCACCCGGCGGTCGTGCTGTTTTGCCGCTGTCACGAGTGATTTTCATGTGCGGTCATGCATGGCGAGCCAAGCCCCAATGACGCAATGCCGTTATAGCAATCATGCTTTACTCAATCTGAATTTTTCTCATTCTAATTCTTTTCAACTCCACTCATGAACTATATCGATGTGTTTTATCAGAGT
>JBKJMK010000094.1:0-13533 GCA_046596005.1 Usitatibacteraceae bacterium
CGTGCACAAGCGCGGGCAGTCAAGCTGCTGGAGAAGGACCCCACGCCGTATATTCACTATTTGATCAAGGAAACTGGCGGCCTGCTCGAGCCACACGAGCTACAGACTTGGCGCCTCTTAAACGCCGCGCCACAACCCTACACCCGCGAGCGCTTCGACGACTCTTACAACTGGACGGTCAAGTGGAACATGGTGGTGGCAGGTGCCACGTTTGAGAATACCGTGGACAACCGCGCCTGGACTTAGACAATCCTGGTTAAAGTATTTGGCTAATCCAGTTTGACCGATGGGCCAGCGGCGTTAGCATCAGCTTGCTTTCTTTTGAAATCAATTTGACGCCGACTCCCACGTTTTTCCGTTCTCAGGCTGTCATGTGTGCGGAGAACGTAAAGCAAATGGAGTTAATACGATAACCCTGCAACAGCTCCTGGGAATCGAGCTACCTATCATTCAGGCACCAATGGCGGGTGTGCAAGGTAGCGCGCTGGCGGTGGCGGTTTGCAATGCTGGCGGGCTGGGCTCACTGCCCTGTGCCATGCTCAGTCTTGACGCGATGTTCAATGAACTGACCGCGATCAGGGCACAAACCAGCAAACCTTTCAACGTGAATTTTTTTTGCCATACGCCACCAGCGCCTAATGCCGAGCGCGAAGCGGCTTGGCGAGCTGCGCTTGCGCCCTATTACAAAGAGCATGGGATCGATGTAGACAGCATTCCCGTCGGGCCGGGGCGCATGCCCTTCAGCTCCGAAGCCGCTGACTTGCTGAACGAATTCAAGCCCGCCGTGGTGAGCTTTCATTTTGGTTTGCCCTCGGCCGCATTGCTGGCGCGAGTAAAAGCCTGGGGCTCGAAGATTCTCTCGTCTGCAACGACCGTTGACGAGGGGCGTTGGCTTGAGGCGCATGGGGTCGATGCCATCATCGCACAAGGTCTTGAGGCAGGTGGGCATCGCGGCATTTTCTTGTCGGATGATCTAACCTCTCAGGTTGGCACGATTGCGCTGCTGCCGCAAATGCTGCGGGCAGTGAAGCTCCCGGTCATTGCTGCCGGTGGCATCGCGGATGCGAGAGGTGTTGCAGCTGCGATGGCATTCGGTGCAGCCGGCGTGCAGATTGGAACGGCTTATCTGCTCTGCCCTGAGGCGACCACAAGCGTAGTACATCGCACCGCGCTTAAAAGTGAAGGTGCCCGTCATACGGCGCTAACGAACCTTTTCACAGGCCGACCCGCCCGCGGAATCGTGAACCGAATTATGAAAGAGCTTGGCCCGATCAGCACCGCTGCACCGGCTTTTCCCTTGGCCACCGCTGCCATCGCACCGTTGCGTGCCAAAGCGGAAAGCAAAGGCTCTGGCGATTTCTCGCCGCTATGGTCTGGCCAGCATGCAAGTGGATGCAAGGAAATTCCAGCCGCTCAACTCACTCGTGAATTGGCCGCCGATATTTAGGGCGAGTCTGCGTACCAAAGCGCGCTATTTTCAGATTAGTGCAGATCGCCATTTGGTGCGGCGTTTGACGCCTTTATAGCCAGCAAGCCGCGCCCACGCTAGGGTTCATCAATTTTCCGTTCATTGCGGCACGACCGCATCAGCCAGCGCAATCCGCTTCATCAGCCGCCGCTGCGAACTGTCGAAATCCATTCGCGCATGGGTTGAGCAGCGGTTATCCCACATCAGAATGTCGCCGACCTGCCATCGGTGCTGGTAGATGAATTGTGGCTGCTCGCAGTGATCGCTGAGCAGATTCAGCAAATCGCGACTCTCAACCTCCGGCATGCCGATGATCTTGTCGGTCATCAGCCGCGAAACGAACAACGATTTACGACCCGTCTCGGGGATGGTCCGCACCACGGGATGAATCGCGGTAGGCGCATCCCCGTCGATTTTTTTGACACCCGCGCTGGTGGCACCGTACTCATAGGTATTTAACGCCTGGCGGTCATCGATTTTTTTCTTGACCGTTTCAGGTAGCGCGTCGTAGGCCGCGTACATATTCGCGAAACAGGTCTCGCCGCCTTTGTCCGGAATTTCGATGGCGTGCAGCACTGTGGCACGCGTCGGTTTTTTCTGATGTACGCGATCAAAATGAAATGACAGTTCACCATCCGGCAGTGCGCCCACCAGTTGGCCATTCTCGCGAATATTGGAAATGATCATCACTTCCTGACGGGTCGAGAGGGGGCTCAGTTTACGGGCGTTTTCAATTTGCCCCATGCGCGACATGAATGCAACGAACTCGTCATCCGATAGCACCCTCGGGCTGCGAATAAGCATCACCAGATGCTGATACCAGGCCTGTTGCAAGGCATCGCGGTCGGCGTCAGTAAAGTTGCGCGGATCGAAGCCGACGGCCTCGGCACCGATAGCGGGACTTAACGGTCGAATTGAAAAGGGCACAGGGAAACTCCTTGAATACGCAAAACTAACGGGTGATGCCCTTAACCACGATCTGATCGAACAGGGCGCTCGATTTATTGAAGTCTTCCAGCAAACCCGCCGGGTCCAGCACCTTCAATGGCTTGCTGAAAGTAGAGGGAATTTTTTTCTGCGAGGTCACATAACCTATTTTTGCCAGCACCTGCTGTGCTTCTTCACCGAGCATGTATTCATAGAACAGCACCGCCGCGTGCGGATGCACCGCGCTGCGCGAGACGCCGACACCATTCGGGATCGCAATCGCCGGCTCGATCACGAACCAGTCGATCGGCGAGCCTTTTTTCTTCAGGTTATCCGGGTCGCTGTTGTAAACGGTAAGTGCCAGCGGAACTTCGCCCGCGCCGACCAGATTGTTCAGCAGCGAATGCCCGGTGCGCAATTGCAGGCCATTGGTCGCCACCAGATCACGCCAGAATTTCTCGCCTTTTTCGGTGCCCATCTGCTTGATCACCGCCGAGAACCATTCATGGTCGGAAGCCTCCATCGACAGCTTGCCCTTCCATTTTGGATCGAGCAGGTCGGCGTAACTTTTTGGCAGGTCCTCTTTTTTGACCTTGTCGGTGTTGTACGATTGCACGAACATGTAAAGCTGGGTTGCGGCCCATTCGCGATGCGCGGGCAGGGCCCATGGCTGTAACTCTCCATGAACCGGTGCGCTGACCCGTTGCAACAAGCCCTCTTTGTGCAGGGCTTCCATCGGTGTGGTGATGCATTCGACGACATCGAACGCTGATTTGGCGCCCCTTGCCTCCGAGACAATGCGCTGCAGCACATTCTCTGAGCGGGAACGCCACAGATTGACTTTCACCCCGTATTTTTTTTCGAAGCCGGCAATGATGACGCGCAGGTATTCGATCGGTGTGGTCGCATAGAGCGTGAGGGATCCTTCCTTTTTGGCGCCCTCCACCAGTTTCGCCTGACGGTCGGCTCCCTCGTACAGCGCAATCGATGCGGTGGTCTGCGCGTGAATGGTCGCGGCAAGACTCAGCCAACCAAACAGGAAAATTCTCGACAAGCTGTGCATCAGCGACCCTCCTTTATGATCAATTTTCCGCGTGAAAGGCCCACCTAATACGCCACATTGATATTCTTGACCTGCGTATAGCTCATCAGTTCGCTGATCGAATGTTCACGGCCGATGCCACTGTCTTTGTAGCCGCCAAAAGGCGCACCCTTGAAGCGTTTGCCACCGTGGCCGTTGATCCATACATAACCGGCTTCGACTGCATCGGCCATCCGCATCGCCGTGCCCAGATCATTGGTCCAGATGTTGGCACAGAGGCCAAATTCGATGTCATTCACTTCATGCAGCATGGTCGCCTCGTCGCTCCAGGTGAGCACACTCATCACCGGGCCGAAGATTTCTTCCTGCTCGATTTTCATGCCATGCTTCACGCCATCAAAAATCGTCGCATCGATGAAGTAACCTTTTTTAAGGTGTTCCCCCGCCGCGTGTCCGCCACCATGGACGAGTGTCGCACCTTCTTTTTTGCCCGCGTCGATATAGCCCATGACACGGTTGTAGTGCTCCCGTGTGATCACCGGGCCCATCTGGGTTGTCTCCAGTTCAGGCAGGCCGATGCGGATCTTTTTGACACGTTCAATGACGGCCGCCATGAACTGGTCGTGGATTTTTCCATGCACAAAAACCCGCGAGTTTGAACCGCAGGACTGGCCCTGCGCCACGGTGAAGTTCATGCCGGCGACGGCTGCCGCAGCGGCTTTGTCGATATCTACATCGGGATAGATAATCAGCGGATTCTTGCCGCCCAACTCGAGGCTCACCGATTTGATGCCTGCCGCCGCCATGATCGCCTTGCCGGTTTCCACGCTGCCGGTGAACGCAATACGCCGCACATCCTTGTGACGCGTCAGCGGTGCGCCGCAGTTGGGCCCGTCACCGGTGACAATGTTGACCACGCCCGGCGGGAAATGCGCCTGAACAAGTTTACCCATCAGCAACGCAGACAAGGGCGTCTGTTCTGCTACTTTCAGGATGACGGTATTGCCGGCGACCAGTCCTGGTGCGATTTTGCCTGCGGCGAATGAAATCGGATGGTTGAAGGGAATAATGCGCGCCACCACGCCATACGGTTCAGGTCGTGTGTAATCGAGACCGCCGCCCGGGGTCGGGATAGTTTCGCCCTTTATTTCCATGCCGAGGCCGCCAAAGAAATCGTGCAGTGAGGCGCCTTTTTTGGCATCGTCGACCATCGGCAGAAATGGATTGCCGCTGTCGAGCGCATCGAGCATGCCGAACTCGCGTGCCATCGCACGCACGCCGTTGGCGAATGCCTTGCAATGTTTTACGCGCTCATCGACATGCATGCGGCTCCATGCCGGGAACGCAGCTTTACCCGCATCCACCGCTGCCTGAATGTCCTCGGCATTGCCATCGGGCACATCGGCCAGCGGTTCGTCGTAGGCGGGATTGAGCGTAGTGTAGCGTTTGCCCGAGCGGCTCTCGACCCACTTGCCGCCGATCATCATTTTCCAGCCTTGCGTTTCCTGCTCGGCCATCTGCAATACTTGCGCGCCGAACGCGTCGGTGAGATTCATTTTCGTTCCTGATTGAGATTGATTAACGGCTCTGTTTGACGATGATTTCATCGTAGAGCTTGCTCCATTTTTCCTGCTGGTCGATGACCGCCGCGGGATCGAGGAAGCGGATCGGCCCCTTGGTCAACGGCGACTCAATGGCGCGGCTGGAGGGCACAAAATCTTTTTTGGCAAGTATTGCCTGGCCTTCGCTGAGCATAAAGTCGTAGAACAGCAGCGCGGCATTGGGATGCGGCGCGGCGCGTGACACGCCAATGCCGGAGGGCAGGGCGATGGCCGGGCCGATCGTGAACCACTCGATTGGCGCACCCTTGTTTTTCATCTGTTCGACGCGGTAGTTATAAACGGTGAGCGCCAGCGGCACTTCACCAGACACCACCAGGTTGGTCAGGAGAGTGTGGCCCTTGCGTACCGACAAACCGTTATTGCGCGCGATATCGCGGAACACCTGCAGCGCCTTCGCCTCGCCGATCTCCCTCGCAACCGCGGCCAGCCATTGCGGATCGTCAGCCTCGATGCCGAGTTTGCCCTTCCATTGTGGTTGTGCAAGGTCTTCAAAAGTCTTCGGCAAATCCTCTTTGCGGATGAGCTTGGTGTTGTAAGCCTGGGTAAACAGATTAAGCCGTGTGCTTGCCCACTCCTTATGCGAAGGCACCGCTTGTGCAAGCAGATCGGCGTGAAATACCGAGTTCACCGGCTGCAGCAATTTTTCGCGGCTCAGTGATTCCAACTCGGGACTGATGGTTTCGACCACATCGAAGTCAAAGCGTCCGCCTTGCGCCTCGGTGACGATGCGCTGCAGGATTTTTTCCGAGCTGGCGCGCCATACCTTCAGTCTCACGCCATATTTTTTCTCGAACACCGCGCCCAGTGCTGCCGCGTCTTCCGTGCCGAGCGAAGTGTAGATGCTCAGTTCGCCTTCTTTCCTGGCGTTGGCAGCGAGACGTGCGGCGCGGTCCGGCCCTTCATAGGCGGCCAGCCTGGCCAATGATTCCTGCGCCACCGCAGGCATTACCGTAACGATGTTCGTTAACAACAGCGCGATGCCCAAGCCAATATGGAATCGGTTCATCTGCGCTCAATGCATGCAGGAGCCACCGTCAACCACGAGGGTCTGACCGGTGATGAAATCGCTATCGGCCGAGGCGAAGAACACCACCGCGCCCGTCAAGTCTTCCGGCGTCTGCACGCGCTTGAGTGCACGCGCATTGGCGGCCTGGGCACGCATTTTCAATATATCGTCGTCAGGATTTTCTTCCGATAAGGTGCTGCCCGGCGCGACGCAATTGACGCAGATGCCGTCCTTGCCAACCTCATTCGCCAGCGTCTTGGTAAAGCCCAGAATACCGGCCTTGGACGTGACGTAGTGAATGCGGCTGGGGGAGCCCTTCAGTGCGGTGCCGGAACTGACATTGATGATCTTGCCGTAGGCTTGTTTCCTCATCTGCGGCACCACCGCGCGGCTGGCGAGCCAGGTGCCTTTGACGTTAACGCTCATCATGCGGTCCCATTCTTCCACCGAAATTTGATCGAAGGGCGAACGCGACATTGGCACGGTGGCGAATATTGCGGCGTTATTGACCAGCACATCGATGCGGCCAAACCGCAAGATCGTTTGCTGCGCCATATTGTTGACGCTGGCCTCGCTGGCGACGTCGGTTTGCACTGCAATTGCCTCACGGCCCTGTGCCGTGAGTTCCGCAGCGACGGCACTTCCACCTGCGCCATCAAGTTCCGCAATCACCACCCTGGCACCTTCGGCCGCGAGCCGCGCCGCGTAAGCTTTACCGATGCCATGCCCAGCGCCGGTAATGATTGCCACCCGACCATCCAGTCTGCCTGCCATACCTGCTCCTCGTTGTGTTTTGTGGTGTGACTCAACCAAAGTTTTTTACGAACTCCTTTATCGGTGCGGATTGCCGAGCATTTTTGCCTGCAAAGGCGCGCCGAATGGCGTTCTGTATTATTTTTCCGCCATCACAAATCGCCCGCTAAAAGGGTTTCTCGCCTTTCACTGTTACCCGCCGTAGTTTGCGCAAATGGCCATCGTCGAAATCGCGGCGCGCGTGTAACGTGCAGCGGTTGTCCCAGATCAACACATCGCCCACCTGCCAGCGATGCTCATACTGAAACTGCGTCTGTTCCTGATGTGCAAACACCCGCGTGAGCAGTTCATCGCTTTGTTCGCGTGGCATGCCGACGATGTACTCGGTCATCAGCCGGTTCACGTAGATCGATTTTTTGCCGGTCGCCGGATGGGTGCGAATTACCGGGTGGGCATACGAGCGGGTATTGGCGGTGCCGCTGGCTTCAATGCGCGCCTTCACATTGCTGGCACCATAGCCCGGTTCGTAACTGTTCATTGCCAGCCGACCTTCGAGTTGCGATTTCAAATCAGCCGGCAGGGTCTCGTAAGCCGCATACATGCTGGCAAATACGGTGTTACCGCCTGCCGGCGGAATCGCGACGGCGTGCAGCATGGCCGCCATGCAGGGCTGCTCGAGGTAGCACATGTCGGAATGGAAGAACATCTCACCATCCGGCAACGCGCCGATGTACTTGCCGTCTTTTCGCTCGTTGGTCACGTACATGATGGCCGGATGCGACGTGCCTTCGAAGTGCTTCAGGGTGTGCGCGAGCTCGCCGAAGCGTTCGGCAAATTCCACCTGCTGCATATCATCCAGCTTCTGGTGGCGAAACAACAACACGCCATGGCTGTGCCATGCGCGTTCGATTTCAGCGAAGGTCTTGTTGTCCATTTCGGCTGACAGATCGACGTCACAAACTTCTGCGCCGATCAGTGGCGCCAGCTTGCGCACCATCATGTGCGAACCAGTGGACGAGATGGTGGCCGATGGCAACATGGTGGTGATGTCCTATGTGATTCGCGTACTGCGCGATGCGCAGCCTTACACTTGCTTTGCATCCTAGTCCGGCATGAAGCCATGCGTCAATCAGTGATTCTGTTATACGGAACGACTATTCATATAAAAGAATCTGCGGGCTTATTATGCAATCGATGTCGGTCACATCGTGGCCGAGTGCCGGGCAGCAAAAAACACAATTTCGCCTCTGCCAACCGCGTATTGGCCATAGGGAGGAAACGACTTGTTCCGGTATGTAGGACATCAACCCGGCGCGCGGAAAATAGATAAACTAAGCCGCATCAAAAGCAATAAAACGTTTTGCCATTGAGACGCGAAAAAAATTACGGCATCGATTCAGTCGTTGTTCCAACAGCCATCTGCCATGCCGTTTGCCATGCGTTTTTCCACTACAGGTTTGCCATGATTTCCCTTCCCAAATTTTTACTTCTGTCCGTTTCATCCCTCACCATCCTGGCGCAATCCGTCTGCGCACAAACGCCCCTCAGCAAAGATGCGTATCCCAACAGACCGATCAAATTCATCGTCACCTATCCGCCCGGAGGCGGTAACGACATCATCGCGCGACTGCTGGCACAAAAGATGACCGAGTCGATGGGCCAGCCGGTGCTCGTCGAAAATCGCGCTGGCGCCGGTGGCACTATTGGTGCTGCCGCTGCGGCCAAATCGCCAGCTGACGGATACACCATCGTGCTGGTCTCGCCGCCATTTGTGATGGCACCCTCGCTATACACCAAGCTTCCTTATGACACTGCCAGGGATTTGGTGCCGGTCACGGTCATCGGTGCGACACCGAATGTGCTGGTGGTGCATCCCTCGGTGCCGGTAAAAAACGTTGCCGAGCTGATCGCCTATGCCCGCGCCAAGCCAACTGCGCTAAGTGCCGCTACCCTTGGCAGCGCGACTACCCAGCATCTGGCGGCCGCAATGTTCAACACCATGGCCAGGACCGATGTGCTGCTGGTGCCCTACAAAGGCAGCGCGCCAGGCATGAATGATTTGCTCGCCGGGCAAGTACAAATGATGTTTAACGCCATGCCATCGACATTGGGCAATATTAAAAACGGTCAGCTGCGCGCCCTGGGCGTCACCAGCCTGAAGCGCTCATCGCTGGCCCCCGAGGTGCCGACAGTCGCTGAAACCCTGCCGGGTTTTGAGGTTTCCACCTGGTACGGTGTGCTCGCACCGACCGGCACACCGGACGCGATCATCCAAAGACTCAACAGCGAGATCATCATGGCGGCACAGGTGCCCGATATTCGCAAAAAACTCGAAGACCAGGGTGTTGACCTGTTGTTATCCACCCCGCTGGCGTTCGGCGCGTTGCTCAAGTCCGAAACCATCAAATGGGCCGAGGTAATTCGTGTCACCGGCGTTAGAGCGGAATAAGCAAGACCGAATAATTAGGCAACGCGTATTTGATCAGTATGCCAATCAATGACGGTGCGACCTGAGTGCGCCGCAAGGAGAGCGTGATGGAACAGAGCATGGACAAGGGCGTTGGTCAATCGCTTGCTGATGAAACTGTTGGCGTGGCGGCTGAAAACAAGGCAGGCGTCGATCGTCGCAGCTTTTTGAAATCCGCTGCCGCGGCCGCGGGGGCCAGTGCAGTTTCGGTGGCGGGTGCAGCGGCAGCGGCGGACAAGCCGGCCGAGGGCAAAACCGTGAAAGCCACCGCTGTCGGTCATGGCAAAACAAAATTGCCCACCGGCGAGCGCACCATTCCACGCCCCGGCTCGGATTTCATGGTCGATGTGATCAAGACGCTCAACATCGATTACGTCGCCAGCAATCCTGGCTCGAGCTTCCGCAGCCTGCACGAATCCACCGTGAATTACGGCGGCAATAAGAAACCGGAATTCATCACCTGCCTGCACGAAGAGTCCTCGATCGCGATGGCGCACGGCTATGCCAAGGCGGCCGGCAAGCCGATGGGCGTGTACGCGCACGGCACCGTCGGCTTGCAGCATGGCGCGATGGCCATCTACAACGCTTGGTGCGACCGGGTGCCGATTGTGATGTTTGCTGGCAACGGCATCGACGCCGACAAGCGCCGCCCCGGCACCGAGTGGTCGCATTCGGTGCAGGATGCCGGTGCGCTGGTGCGCGATTTTGTCAAATGGGACGATATGCCCGGTTCGCTGCAGCATTTCGCCGAGTCAACCGTGCGCGCCTATAAGCTCGCCACCACTTCGCCGATGGAGCCGACCCTGATCATTGCCGACATCGATTTGCAGGAAGACCACATCGAAGATGAAGCGGCGTTGCGCATTCCCAAACTGGTGCCCGCTATTCCGGCACAAGGCGATGCAGGTGCTCTGGCAGAAGCGGCTAAGTGGCTGGTCAACGCAAAGTCACCTGTGATTTTGGCCGACCGCGCCGCGCGCACCCAGAACGGTGTCAAGCGCTTGGTGGAGTTGGCCGAGGCGCTGAACGTGCCGGTGGTCGATCTTGGTGGCCGCATGAATTTCCCCAGCCGCCATTACCTGTGTCACAGCGATGCGCGCCGCGAGTTGGTGCGCAATGCGGACGTCGTGCTGTTGCTTGAGGTCTACGACCCGTGGGGCCAGTTCAACACGATGACTGACCCGCACAAGGAATATCGCCGACTCGCCAAGGCGGATGTGAAGATCATCAGCATTTCGATGAGCGATGTGTATATCCGCTCCAACTACCAGGATTTCCAGCGCTTCATGCCGGTGGATTTGCCGATCGTCGGTGACGTCGAGGCTACATTGCCGCTGCTGACCGAAGCGGTCAAACGCGCGATTACACCAGATCGCCAAGTGGTGATTGGGGCACGCGCGCCGAAGCTGCGAGACGCGCAATTGAAATTGATCGAGAAAGCCAAGGAAGATGCCGCCGTCGGCTGGGACCTGAGTCCGATCAGCACTGCGCGCATGGCGATGGAAACCTGGAACGCAATCAAGGATGAGCCCTGGTCACTGGCCGTCAGCGATCGTATTAGCTGGGCGCGGCGCCTGTGGCCAACCACCGAATATCATCAGATGCTGGGCGGCTCCGGCGGGCAGGGCGTGGGCTACGGCGCACCGGCGGCAGTGGGCGCCGCATTGGCCAATCGCGACCGCGGCCGCTTTACTGTCACCTTCCAGCCCGATGGCGATTTAATGTACGCGCCGGGCGTGCTGTGGACCGCCGCGCATCACAAGATCCCGCTGCTGATGGTGATGCACAACAACCGTGCCTACCATCAGGAAGTGATGCATCTGCAGCGCATGGCGGCATTGCATGATCGCCGGCCGGATCAGGCCGATATCGGTAACGTCATCAACAATCCGAATATTGATTACGGAAAACTGGCACAAGCCCACGGCGTATGGGGCGAAGGCCCAATCACCGATCCGGCGAAACTGGGCGCGGCGCTGAAGCGCGCGGTGGCCGTCGTGAAGAGTGGGGCACCGGCACTGCTGGATGTGGTTTGTCAGGCACGCTAGTCTTTTGCAGACCTTTTAGAGGCGATGCCGCAGCCGTTGAGCCGCTTCAGCTATTTGGCCTGTAGCGCCAATTAAGTTCCAGCCAATACGCAATAAACGTCGCCGCGAGATTCTCGATCGCCGCACTGCCCATTGGCTTGCACAAATAGCTGTTCGCGCCTGCTTCATAGGCCGCCAAAATGCATTCGGGCGAAACGGAGCTGGAAAGGACGATTGCCGGAATAAACCGTGTTCGCAGGTCGGCCCGCAATCGCCGAATGACTTCAACCCCATCGACCTTGGGCAGCTTGTAATCGATAAGGATAAGGTCGGGAAAAGTCCGATTCCCTGCATCAGCAAAAATTGCATCGAGCGCTTCTGCGCCATCGCGGGCGATTCTTATTTCGCATTTCGCACCGGCTTTGCGAAGGGCGCGGACCATGAGCTCCTCATCGTCCGGATTGTCCTCAACGTAAAGCAAGGATTGTTCAAACATTTTGCGATGTGTCCGCTAATGTGAAGTAGAAAACGGCGCCCTCGTTGGGCATCCCCTCTGCCCAGATCCGGCCGCCATGGCGAACGATTATTTGTTTTACCGTTGCCAGGCCAATGCCCGTGCCCGGAAAATCAGACGCGGCGTGGAGTCTTTCGAACGGCCGGAAAAGTTTGTCCGCGTAGTTTTGATCAAATCCCGCACCATTGTCCGCGATTCGATACACCAGACGACGGTCGTTGATGAAAGTGTCAAAAGTAATGCGCGCTGCAGACACCCTGGAAGTGTATTTCCAGGCGTTCCCCAGGAGGTTGGTCATCGCCTGGCTCAACAGCGTCCTGTCACCCGTTGCTTCGATACCGTCAGCAATAACAACCTCCACATTTCGCTCCGGTTCGAGGCGCCGCAGTTCGGCCACTATTTCATGCGCCATGCTCGATAGATCGATACTTCGCACGGAAACGCCATCGTTTCCTGCTTTGGAAAGCGCGAGCATGCCGTCAATGAGTTCACTCATGTGTTGCGTCGCCCTGTGGATCCTGCCCAGATAGTCTTTGGCCACCTCGTCAAGGGATTGCGAATAGTCGTCACTGATGATCTGGGCGAAGGCACCAATTGACCTCAATGGTGCGCGCAGGTCATGCGAGACAGAATAATTAAACGCTTTGAGTCCTTCATTCGCAATCTCCAACTGCGCGGTACGCTCCGCGATTCTGGCTTCCAGACTGACGTTCAGATTCATTATTTCCTCCTGAGCCGCAATCCGGTCGCTAATATCGCGCGCCACGCTGACGATAATTGGATCGGCCGCAGACGGGAGGACACGCCTGTTTACCTCGACCGGAAATGTCGAACCGTCTTTGCGGCGGAAGACACTTTCAAAAGTGGCTCGCGTTTGATCGCCAGCGACAAGCCGGTCGTAGTGTCGACGAAAATATTCTGCTGAAAGTTGCGTGTGAACGTCGGACGGCTGCATCTCAAGCAGTTCTGTTCGCGAATATCCGAGTGATCTGCATACGGCGTTGTTAACATCGATAAATTTGAGCGTGCGCGAGTTGGTTAAAAATATTATGTCCTCTGTCGTATCCATGGCAGCACGGAATCTGCGCATATTTTCTTTGTTTTGTTTTCTATCCGTGATATCGCGGATCGCCCCGGCAAAGACCGACTTGTTGTCGAGAACCATTTCGCTAAACGTGATTTCCGCCGCGAATTCGTGACCATCGCGATGCAGGCAGGTGATTTCAGTACCGCGCCAATTCAGTGTCCGCTTTTTGCTTAACAGGTATCGTGCCATCCCCATCCGATGCGGTTCACGCAGGCTTTCGGGTTGTAGAACGGCCAAATTCTGGCCTTCAAGATCTTCCGGGGCGTAGCCAAAGACCTTCTTGACCGCGGGGCTCGCATGTAGGATGGCACCGTCATGATCGATGATCAGAACCGCATCGGTCGCCGTTTCCCAAAGCAATTTATATAGTTCGGCATCGTGCAATGTTCTGGTTTGGTATAACTTTTTGACAAGATTGGCCTGGCGACGCACCTCCAGTTCTGCAGTCACGCTCCTGCGAAGGACACCAAGCATCATTTTTTGTTCGGATGAAAGTTCGCGCGGAATGGTGTCGATTACGCTAAGGGTTCCAAGCACAAACCCATTGCTGCTGGTGATTGGCAAACCGTAGTAGAACCGTATGTGTGGTTCACCGGTCACCAGTGGGTTGTCGGAAAACC
>JBKJMK010000146.1:0-4518 GCA_046596005.1 Usitatibacteraceae bacterium
AAGGTGACATATAGGCCTAGTGGAAGTGTGATGGCAATGCCGATCACGAGTACCGATAGCAGCGTCACCGTCGGCTGCGAGAGCAAACGCCGGATAGCGCGCCGACAGGCTTGGCCATGTGAAATAAGCCAGGCTTTCATGCGATCAACTTTCCCTGATCCAGGACGATGCGGCGGCAGTTCAGCCGGGCGAGCCCGATCTCATCGTGGGTTGCCAGCAATACCGTGACCCCCACTTGATTGAAGGACTTGAAGAGGTCGATGATTGTTTTTGCGTAGTCGTGATCAAGATTGCCAGTGGGCTCATCTACGATCAGGGTTGCCGGACGGTTGACGATCGCCCGCGCAATACAGAGGCGTTGTTGCTCGCCGCCGGATAACGTAATGGGGTTGGCTTTTTCCCGATCCAACAAGCCCACTTTGTCCAGCGCAGCCCGCACACGTTTGCCGGTTTCAATGTGCGAGAAGGCGGCGATCGACAATGGCAATGCGACGTTTTCGGCAACATTACGATCAAATAACAGCTTGTGATCCTGAAACACCAAGCCAAGACTGCGGCGCATGACGGCAAGTCCAGCCTCTTTCAATTGACTCACGTTCTGGTTGTTGACCAGCACGCTGCCCTGCGAGGCCAGCTCGATCCCGGCGGCAAGTCTAAGTAGCGTGGATTTACCGGCACCAGAGTGGCCGGTGACGGCGACGATTTCCCCTTTTTCAATAGTGAGTGAAACACCCTTTAGCGCTTCAAAGCCGTTCGGGTAGCGCTTGACGGTATTGGAAAATGAAATCACGGGCGCGGAGCGACTTTGTCGTGTCAGCGGAACAAGGCGTTTACAAATTCTTTTGCATTGAACGGTCGCAGATCGTCGATGCTTTCGCCTACACCGATGAAACGCACCGGAATCGGTGACTCTGGATTAATCGCTGCGAGTGCAGCGATCATGCCGCCCTTGGCTGTGCCATCGAGTTTCGTCACGACCAGACCGGTGAGTTGTAATGCGTCGTCGAATGCCTCAACCTGGCTCAGCGCGTTCTGACCCGTGTTGGCGTCGAGTATCAGTAATGTCTCATGCGGCGCGGTGGCATCGGCCTTGATGATCACGCGTCGCACTTTACGGATTTCCTCCATCAAATGAAGCTGCGTCGGTAGCCGCCCGGCGGTATCAGCCAGCAGGATGTCGATTGAGCGGGCTTTGGCGGACTGGATCGCGTCAAAAATAACCGCAGCCGCATCGCCGCCTTCCTGGGCGATGACGGTCACATTGTTACGCTCGCCCCAGGTTGTCAATTGCTCGCGCGCAGCGGCACGAAATGTATCGCCCGCAGCCAGCATTACACTCTTGCCCTGACTCTGGAAATACTTCGCGAGCTTGCCGATGGTGGTGGTTTTGCCGGCACCATTTACGCCCGCAATCATGATGACGAAAGGTTTTGCGGTTGACGTGTCGAGCGGTTTTTCCAACGGCGAAACCAGTTCGATGAGCAAGGCTTCAAATTCTGCCTGCAATGATTGCGCGTCGGCAATTTCCTTGTCTTTGGCCACACGACGCAGGCTTGCGATCAATTGGGTGGTCACACGAACACCCACATCGGCCTTGATTAATGCGGTTTCCAGTTCATCGAACAGCGCCTCGTCAATCTTGCCGTGGCGCGCGAACAATTCACCGACATCCGTATTGAGAACCGCGCGGGTCTTGGAAAGGCCGGATTTCAGACGGGACAACCAGCCCGTAGCCTCAAGCGCACTGGGTTCTGGCGGAGCGGTAGTAGGTGCCGATTTTTTTGAATCGAAAATGCTAAACAAGGGAAAAGCCTGCCAGAATTAAAAATGTGTTTGAAGATGTATTGTCAATTTAGGTTTCAACATGTCCCGCCATTTTAAGCCAAGCGAACCGCGCAAACCGAAGGCCGCGAAAGCCAGCAATCGCGTTCGCATCATTGGTGGAACCTTGCGCAGCCGTGTGATCGAGTTTCCTGACGTCCACGGCCTGCGCCCGACCGCGAATCGTGTGAGAGAGACTTTGTTTAACTGGCTGGGTCAATCACTGCACGGCAAACGCTGCCTCGATCTTTTTTCCGGCAGCGGCGCGCTTGGATTCGAGGCGGCTTCGCGCGGGGCGGTTGAGATTGTGATGCTGGAGGCAAACGCCGTTGCCCAGGCAGCGTTGAAAGCAAACCAGCAGAAACTGGCTGCGTCCGCTTGCCGCCTGGTTGTAATGGACGCGCTGAAATTCATAGACGGCGGTCGGGAGAAATTTGACATTGTGTTCGTCGACCCACCGTTTGCATCTGGTTTGATGGTAACAGTACTCACGAAATTAACGGAAAATCTCCTCGTTGATGGCTTGGTTTACGCAGAGTGGAACGAGCCGATTGCCAGCGTACTGGCGAAGCTGCCAGCCTCTCCCTGGGAAATTGCGAAACAGGGCAGGGCAGGTGCGGTACACTTCGCGTTATTACGAACCATCACTTAGTTTGATCTGAGAACAAGACATGATCAGAGCCGTTTATCCAGGAACATTTGATCCCCTTACCAAGGGGCATGAAGACTTGGTCGCGCGTGCGGCCAGGTTGTTCGGCCAAGTCATCGTCGCGGTTGCCCATAGTCAGGCGAAGCAGCCGTTTTTTTCACTTACCGAGCGCATCGGTCTGGCGACAGATATTCTCGCTGCGTTTCCCAATGTGAAGGTTATGGGTTTTTCCGGTCTGCTCTCCGATTTCCTGAAGGTGCAAGAGGCGAACGTGATTTTGCGCGGCCTGCGTGCCGTTTCAGATTTTGAGTATGAGTTTCAAATGGCCGGCATGAACCGGAAACTCAACCCGGGCGTAGAAACCATGTTCCTGACACCGTCAGACAAATACATGTTTCTTTCGGCGACCATCGTCCGTGAGATCGCCACACTAGGCGGCGACGTGAGTGACTTCGTGCACCCCCTGACGGCCGCGGCGCTTCAAGGCAAAGTTGGAAAGTAGGCTCTAGTGGCACTCAAGATTACCGACCAATGCATTAATTGCGACGTGTGCGAGCCAGAGTGTCCAAACGACGCGATTTACCAGGGCATCGAGATTTACGAGATTGATCCGCACAAATGTACCGAGTGCGTCGGGCATTTCGACACACCGCAATGTGTTGAAGTTTGTCCCGTGGACTGCATACCGCTGGATTTGGAGCACATCGAAACAAAAGACGAGCTTTACGCAAAGTTCGTACGTCTTGTGCAGCAGAAAGCGGCTTGACGGCAATAGGAGTTTGAATTTATAGCCCGGCTTGCGGCGTTTTGCGTCACCCGGTTGTCGCCCACGAGCAAATTAAACTCTATATCTGTCGAGATATTTGCAGCAATTACGACTGGACGTGTCTTCCAATGCCAGTGTGCTCTCTACCTACGCCAGTTCACCCGCGCCCTTTTCTGCATAACGCTCGAGGCTGTTGCGCGCATCGGCGAGCGCGCTATGTTTTTTCTTGAGCGTGTCCATGCGAGCCTGCAGTTCGGCGATGCGCTCGGCCAAGTCCAATTCCGCGATTTTGATTTGTTCGATGCCCGCGATGCGCTGTTGCATTTGATTGCGCACTTCCAGCAACGGCTGTTCAATCGATGTGTAGAGCCCACGCGTCCAGGAGGCGCTTTCGCGGCTTGCGATCGCGAATATTTGCATCACCCGGCTCACAACCATTTCTTCAAATTGTTCGGCGAGCGATCCACCGCGCCGTACCAGCAAGTTGCTGGTTTTGGTGAACTCGGTGTCAGACTTGATCCGCGCTTTTTGCAGTTCGGTGTGAAATCGTTGCGTGGGGAATGGATGCACTTGGTAATTTCCCAGCGCAAATTCATCACGCATCTTTTCGCCGATCACCTTGAAAAGTTCGCGGATTTCTTCTATCTTCGACTCCGTCGCATTGAGCTTTTCGCCGACCAGCGTAAAATATTTCCTCACAGCGTCCACCGTATTTGACGACAACAAACTCCCGGCGATTGCCGTCTTTGTGCGATCAGCCTCATAGCGAGCCGCGCCCATATCAACGATTGCCATCAATTCTTCGCCTAGCCGGGCTTGTATGGCTTTAATGCCGCGCACTTCTTTCAACGCGGCATCAAGCCTCTCGTGCCGCGCATCGGCTTGCGACATCACCGAAAGCATCAATTTTTCGTTCTTTTCGCGAAGAATAGTCAGGCGATTGAGGCCCTCAAGCGTGTTGAATCGCTGGTTATCCAAAACCGCCTGCGCTGCTTCCAAGGAATTTGATAAAGTTGCAAGCACTCTTGTCGTCAATGCCGCTTGACGATCGCGCGGCAGATTGGTGCCCAGGTTGCGCTCAAGCTGGTACAAGCGACTCTTCATGGCCTGGTCATTGTCGTTGGCAAGCTTGCCCATAAGTCCCTGGCGTGCGGACAAGGCGATTACACGCATTGGGTCGATGCGCAGCAAGTCGGCGGTATCACGCACGCGCCGATCAATTTCCCGCAACAACTCGCGGTTGGATTCGATCGGGTCGGCATGCTGCGTTACCTCCAGTGCA
>JBKJMK010000157.1:0-15167 GCA_046596005.1 Usitatibacteraceae bacterium
CGGATGAGACAGACAAAGAATTCTCAGTGCCTCGCCGCCGGTGCAGGTCACGTTATGCCGCGTTCCCGGCGCAATCTTGATCGTGTCGCCGCATCGAATATCGAACTCGGTTTCCCCCAGCCGCATTTTTCCCATCCCTTGCGTCACGTGGTAAATCTCTTCTGAATCCGGGTGCAAATGCATGTGCGTTGTGTCGCCCGCTTCGACGATTGCCTCGGCAAAACTCATTGTGCTTTTTCCGTGCTGCACGGGGTGCATGAGTTCGCGGATTACTGATCCGTCTTTGGTGATGAAGGGTGAAATATCAACGTAGGCAGTTTTCATGGCAATAGTGTAAAAAGTTGGTTGGCGATCCGTGCCATAATTTTGCCGGACTCCTCTACCGAATTGTGAATTTCTTATGGCCGTTAATTACACCCTCCCTACCGCCGAATCCCTGTTCCCGGTCAACGGTGTCACGCTGGGTTATGCCAGGGCGCATGTGAAAAAACCCGACCGACGGGACATGCTGGTCATTTCGCTCTCTCCGGGATCGCTTGCCGCTGGTGTGTTTACCCAAAATCGTTTTTGCGCAGCGCCCGTGCAGGTGTGCCGCGAACACTTCAAGCGCGGCTCGGACATTCGCGCGCTCGTCGTCAATACGGGCTGCGCAAACGCGGGTACGGGTGAAAGAGGTTTTACCGATGCCAAAACAACTTGCGATGTGGTCGCCAAAGCGCTGGGCTGTGCGCGACATCAGGTGCTGCCGTTTTCCACGGGTGTGATTCTCGAGCACCTGCCGATGGATCAAATCGTCGCCGGCATTCCACAGTGCGTGGCGAATCTCACGCCGACCGGATGGTTTGATGCCGCACACGCGATCATGACCACGGATACAGTGCCGAAAGCTGTATCCAGCCAAATCGATATCGATGGCCACACTGTCACCATCACCGGTATTTCCAAGGGCGCGGGAATGATCGAGCCAAATATGGCAACCATGCTGGGCTTCATCGCGACCGATGCGGTCGTCGGTGACGATGTGCTGCAGGATATGGTGAAGACTGCTGTTGCGCTATCGTTCAACGCCATCACCATTGATGGCGACACATCGACCAACGATTCGTTGATCCTGATTGCAACCGGTAAAGCGGGCAATCCGCCGATTAACGGTGAGGGCACGGCAGAATATGTGAAGCTGCAACTGGCCGTCAATGACGTTGCGGTCGCGTTGGCGCAAGCCATCGTGCGCGATGGCGAAGGTGCGACAAAGTTCATGACGATCCGCGTGCAAGGCGGAAAAACACACGCCGAATGCATGAAGATCGGCAAGGCCATCGCCAATTCCCCACTGGTGAAAACGGCATTTTTTGCGAGCGATCCGAATCTGGGGCGCATCCTCGCCGCCATCGGCTACGCCGGTGTCAACGATCTTGATACGGATCTGGTCAAGCTCTACCTTGGTGATGTGCTGGTCGCAGAATATGGCGGGCGTGCAGCAAGTTATCGCGAAGAATTGGGTTCGGCGGTGATGAAGGAAAGTGAAATTCTGGTACGGGTAGAGCTGGGAAGGGGTACGCAATCGGCGACCGTATGGACTTGTGATTTTTCCTATGATTACGTGAAGATCAACGCGGATTACCGTTCCTGATGTTTCCTAAAGTTGATCGTCTGCTTGAGCGCGTTGAAGCGCTGTTGGATCGCGCGGAACAACATCTCCCGGCGCGTAATATGGATCCCGATTGGAAAAACTTTATCGCTTATCGCTGGCGGCGTGAGCAGACGATGTTCGGACGGCGCGGTACGCTGGTCGGCGTTGCCCATCCGCACAGCATCCGTTTTGCCGACCTGAAAGATATCGACGACCAGAAATCGCGTTTGGAGGCCAACACCCGCCAGTTCGTCGCGGGCCGCACCGCCAACAACGTGCTGCTGACGGGCGCGCGCGGAACGGGCAAGTCTTCGCTCGTGAAAGCCGCATTGCAAGCGCACGCCAAACAGGGCTTGCGCCTGATTGAAGTTGATCGTGCTGACATGATCGATCTCCCCGAGATCGCGGACTTAATCGCAGGCCGGTCGGAGCGCTTCATCATTTTTAGCGACGATCTATCGTTTGAAGCCAATGATCCCGGATACAAAGCGTTGAAGTCCGTGCTCGATGGTGGCATCTCCGCAACCAATGACAATTTGCTTGTATATGCGACCAGCAACCGTCGCCATCTGATGCCGGAGAAAATGAGCGAGAATCTCGAAACCAAACACACCGAGGACGGCGAGATTCATCCTGGCGAAACCACCGAAGAAAAAATCTCGCTCTCTGAACGATTCGGTTTGTGGTTGTCGTTTTACCCGTTTGATCAGCAGCAATATCTGGCTATTGTGACGCACTGGGTATCGGTGCTTGGGGCGAAGCCCTCAGGCGCAAACACCGACGCGCCGCTACCCGGTAACGTAAAAGCGGCCGCACTGTTATGGGCGCTGGAACGCGGTTCTCGCAGCG
Organism: Usitatibacteraceae bacterium; assembly: GCA_046596005.1. Taxonomy (GTDB): domain Bacteria; phylum Pseudomonadota; class Gammaproteobacteria; order Burkholderiales; family Usitatibacteraceae; genus UKL13-2. Next base: position 2,480 of record JBKJMK010000157.1, read on the forward strand.
GCCGCGTGGCGTACCAGTTCGCACGCGACTGGTCTGGTGCGCACGCCCCGGCAATAAAGCGTTCGTCGGTGAGAACATCGCGGAAGAAATGACGCAGAAGATTACCGAAGTCGCCGTCGCGGTGTTCATCAAACCCGACGGTCGTTTTTTGCTCTCATCACGCCCCGAAGGCAAACCGTATCCCGGCTATTGGGAGTTCCCCGGTGGCAAGATCGAGCCGGGCGAATCGGTGTTGCAGGCGATGAAACGCGAGCTGATGGAAGAGTTGAACGTCACCATCACCAAAGCCACGCCCTGGTTCACGTTCATGATGGTTTACACCCACGCCACGGTGCGGTTGCATTGCTGGCGCGTGAGTGCGTGGCACGGCGAGATGCGCGGGATGGAGGGCCAGCAATTTATGTGGCAGCGGCTGGATGCGCTTACCGTCGCGCCGGTACTGCCGGGTTGCGTGCCGATTTTCAAAGCGTTGGCATTGCCGCGTATTTACACCATCACCAACGCTGCTGAAATGGGTGTTGCAGCGTACCTGAACCGACTGGAGCAGGCGCTGGAGTCTGGTTTGAAGCTGATTCAAGTCCGCGAAAAAAGTTTGTCGCGCGATGAAATTTTTCGATTTGCCACACAGGTAGTCACGATTGCCCATGCGCATGGCGCAAAGGCGCTCGTCAACAGCGATATTGAATTGGCCCGTGAGATCGGTGCCGATGGCGTACACCTTACCGCTCGTCAGCTATACGAATGCACTAGCCGGCCTGATGTTGCGTTGGTGGCAGCATCCACGCATTGCCGCGAGGAAATTGAGCGCGCTGCAGAATTGAAGTTGGACTTTGTTGTGCTCGGTGCTGTCAAGCCGACCCTCACGCACCCCGGCGAGATGCCACTGGGTTGGGAGAGATTTGCCGCCATCGTGGACGCCACGCCGCTCCCGGTGTACGCGCTCGGCGGCTTGTCGCCGGGGGACTTGTTGACGGCAGTAGCGCACGGGGCGCATGGCGTGGCGATGCAGCGCGGGCTGCCTGCGTAATATAACGTAGACCGCAATTTGGTGCGCCTTTTCAGGCTGAAAGTGATGGAAAGCCGCGCCGGTGCTTGTGTTACATGTTTGTATGTCACAATTGAAACCTGCGGCAGCCAACGACGATGAATATCGTTCACGGCAAAAAATGGTGAGCTGCATAGACGTATAGCGGAATGCCGACCAGGATGTTGAACGGAAATGTCAGGCCGAGCGACATGCCGAAGTAGAGCGACGGATTAGCCTCCGGGATAGCCTGCCGTATGACAGCAGGGACGGCGATGTACGACGCACTGGCGGCGAGCACCATCAAGAGCGCGCCATTGCCCTGCGAAATGCCCAAGGCCACACTCAACACCAGTGCGAGGCCGGCGTGAGCGAGAGGCCCGCCGATGGCGTAGGCGAGCAGCCATGACGACTTGCCTCTGAGTTCCCCCATGTTCCGTGCTGCCAGCAAGCCCATGTCGAGCAGAAAGAACGACAGCATCCCTTTAAAAAGGTCACCCGTAAAAGGCTGCATCGCCGTTCGGCCCGCCTCGCCGGTCACGATGCCGATGGCCATCGCCCCCAGCAGCAGGAGCTGGGCACCATCGGTAAACGACTCGTGCAGGATGCGGCCGATGGAAACGCGATGCACGGCGTGGTTGGGTGCCGCCAAAATGCTGTTGCCGGCGTTCCCGGTAGTGGCCATCTCGCGCTGCCGCACCAGGTTGGCAAGCAGAACCGCCATGATGATCGCGGGCGACTCCATCAGTGCCATGGCCGCAGCGATGTGTCCACCGTAAGGCAGACCTCGACTGTCGAGGTACTGCGTGGCCGTGATGAAGGTGACTGCGCTGACCGATCCATAGGTGGCCGCGATGGCGGCCGCATCAAAGCCGTTCAGGAACCGTCGCAGCAGACCATAGCCCATTGCCGGCACGATGACAGCGAGAGCGACCGCGCACGCGAGGCTGATGGTCACCTCGCTGGTGAGACCCGACTTGGCAAGGGCGAAGCCGCCCTTGAGCCCGAGCGCCATCAGCAGGTAGAGAGCGAGGAAGCGCGAGATCTGCGGTGGAATCTCCAGGTTGGACTTGAGAGCCCCGGCGAGGATGCCAAAAACGAAGAACAGGATTGCAGGATCAAGGATGCTTTGCATGGATCGCGTCGAAGGAAGGATGCAACAGTCTACGTGTTTGTGTCGCCCCCATGCGGGTGTCCGACTGTTACCCGTTGCGGAACTGGCTCCATCACGGTTTGACCGGAGCTGCGGGCTCGCCTCGCGTCTTCCACAGCGAGACGATGACGCCGCCGACGATCAAGCCAAAGGTCACGCTCAACGAGATGACCGGCGGCATCTTGCCGATGATTCCGACCAGGAAGATTTTCGTGCCGATGAACACCAGCACCAGCGCCAGGGCGTACTTCAGATACTTGAAGCGATGGATCATCGCCGCCAAGGCGAAGTACAAAGCACGCAGGCCGAGGATCGCGAAAATGTTGCTCGTATAGACAATGAACGGGTCGCTGGTGATGGCAAATATTGCCGGTACCGAATCGACGGCGAACACCAGATCGACGAACTCAACCAGACACAGCGCCAGAAACAACGGCGTGGCCGAGCGAACCATCTCGCCGGTCACCGGGTCCGCACGGCGCACGAAGAACGCGTTGCCGTGCACCTCCGGGGTCACCCGCATCCGCTTGCGCAGGAACTTCAGCAGCGGGTTGTTGGCGATGTCGGGCATATGGTCCGCGATGATCCACATTTTGATGCCGGTGAATACCAGAAATGCGCCGAATAGATAGAGTATCCAACTGAACTGACTGACCAGCGTCGCACCGGCCGCGATCATGATGGCGCGCAGCACGATCACGCCGAGAATTCCCCAGAACAGCACACGATGCTGATAAAGCCTCGGGATCGCGAAGTACGAGAAGATCAAGGCGATGACGAAGACATTGTCCATCGATAACGACTTCTCGATGAGGTAGCCGGTGAAATATTCCGACCCGCTTTGGGTGCCGAGGTGCCACCACATCCAGGCACCGAACACCAGCGCGATACTGATATAGCCCGCAGAGAGCAGCAGGCTCTCCTTGACGCCGATTTCATGGTCGTCCTTGTGCAGGACCCCCAGGTCGAAAACGAGCAGCGTGATGACTATCGTCATAAAGGCGAGCCACAGCCAGGTAGCGGTGCCAAGAAACGGGGTGTGCAGCAATGCGAGCAGGATTTCCACGAAGCGGTTTTCCGGTGAAGAGGATCTTAGTTGAAATCGGGTTGGACGAGCAACGCAGCTGCAAACATGACACCTACGCCAAACACCGCGATCAGCACGGCGTCGCGACGGTTGTCGCCAGCGTATTCGCGCCAGGCAGCAAATAACGCAACGGCGCCGACCAGTACCGCCATGAGGGCGTAGTTAGACATGGACAGCATCTGGCTGAAGACGCGGCGGTGGCTTCGCTTCGCGGTGCAGCCCCCAGTGTGCGACCACAGCCGCCAGAATTACTGTCTCGCCGTCAGCAAGGTGCTCGTCCGCTGCGATTACCGTGAGGCAGAGCCGCAGCACCTTGACGCGCAATGCGGGGTCGTCTATCTCTGCCAGCAATGCGGCAAGCGTGCCAGAGTCGACCCGGCACGCCGCCTCCCAGTCTCCCTGCGAGCTGGCGAGCAGGTCCTCACAAAGGGCATGTACGATGGCGTGCAATTCGGCAGGCGGCAGACCCAGTTGCGTGTGCACGTCCACAAAGTCGAGCGCGTCGAGTTCGGTCTTGCAAAGGTGGCCGTCGGCCAGCATCGCCAGCGCGACAATGCGGGTGGCTGCCTGCGGGCTGTTGTTCGGGTAGGTACGCAAGTTGTTTGCTCCTTAAGTGGTGGCCTGATTAGTCCAGAATCTCGCTCAGCCAGGATTTCCTGTGTCGCGGGCGATGTCCTTGCGAGCCACGCTGGTCCGAATCCTCGAAATCGCGGTTTGAACCTGCGACGGTATCGCGCCTTGGCTCCGGCAATACGGCGCGTTCGAGCAGTTTGTCGAGTTCGCCGCGATCAAGCCACACGCCCCGGCACTGCGGGCAGTAGTCGATCTCAATACCTTGACGATCAGTCATCGCAAGCACGGCGTCAGGGCAGGATGGGCATTTCATTTGTTTTTCCTTGAACGTATTCATTCATCAGACGCGCCGATGCCAAACAGGCTAAGCAAGCTGGTAAAGAGATTGAAAATCGAGACGTACAGACCAACGGTGGCCAGCACGTAATTGGTTTCGCCACCGTGCACGATGCGGCTGGTTTCAAACAGGATCAGGCCCGCCGAAAGCAGCGCGACCATGGCCGACACGACCACCCCGAGCGTCGGCAGTTGAAGGAAAACGCTGCCCAAGCCTGCGATTAGTGCGATGACGATCCCCGCGAACAGAAAGCCACCCATGAAGCTGAAGTCGCGGCGGGCGTTGAGAACCCAAGCCGACAGCGCAAGGAAAGTCACTCCCGTCGTGGCGAGCGCCAGGGTGACGAGTTGCGCACCGCCGGGCAGCGACAGTGACCTCGACAGCATCGGGCCGAGCGTATAACCCATGAAACCGGTTAGCGCAAACACGGCAGGCAGCGCCCAGACGCTATTCTTTAGCTTGTAGACAGCAAAGAGCAAACCGAAGTAACCCGCCAGCGTGAGCAGGATGCCCGGTGCTGGCAGCATCAGCGTCACACTCGCCGCCGCAATGGTAGCGCTGAACAGCAGCGTCATCGCCAGCAGCGCGTAGGTATTGCGCAGCACGCGACGCGCGTCGGTTGCGGTCGCAGAGGGCACCTGGACGACGACCAATGGGTAGGCAGGCGTTGAAACCGACGCGACTATCTTGGTGACATGTTCCATGGGGTATTTCTCCTTGTTTAGCCGTCAATGTCGGTTGCGCGATGGCGGAATCTCTCGACGTTGCGACTGCGCCGGTAGTTGCGTAGAAGCACTTGGGCCGCACGACTTAGCGAGCCCTCAAGCGCGCAACGCCAGTCGCGGGCCATCGAGGTGATCGACACGATGCCGACATGGTCGGTCTTAAGCTCCAGGCGGCAACACTTGTCCACACCGCCGCGCGGGCCGTTGACGTCGGTCAGACGCACCTTGGCGCGCGGTATCAGCCAGCTAATACGGCGCATCACGAAGCGCACTCGTCGCTCCGCCAACTCGCGCAGTTGAGCACCCGCCGGATCGCGGGATTCAAAGATCACTTGCATTGCAGACCTCCATCAGTTGGAACACGACCGAAAGATAGCGTGGAACATACTTCTGAAAAAGCAGATAATAGCGAAGAGATAGTTCTGATAAACCTGACGATGAGCCCCACCTTTAGCTACCGGCATCTCTACTACTTCTGGGTCGTCGCCAAGGAAGGCGGCATTACCCGCGCGGCAGCCCGGCTTGGCATGGCGGTGCAAACCGTGAGCACGCAGGTGCGTGAACTGGAGCGCTCACTCGGCTATGCCCTGCTCAAGCCAGCGGGTCGCGGACTGGTGCTGACTGAGGCCGGCATGGCGGCGATGCGACAGGCAGATCAGATTTTTCAACTGGGTGAGCAATTGCCGGCTGTGATCGGTGACGCGGTCAGTACGCCAGAGTTGCGTCTCGCTGTCGGGATTTCGGACGGGCTGCCGAAACTGGTGGTCCGACACCTGATGCAATCAGTGATACATGAGCCAAGACTGAGGCTGCTGTGCCACGAAGACGAGTTCGAGGATCTGCTCGGTGACTTGGCGCTGCACAGGCTCGATGTGGTACTCGCCGACCGTGCCGCGCCACCAAATCCAAACCTGAAAGTCTATAGCCACTCACTGGGTTCATCGGCGCTCGCCTGGTACGCATCTGCGTCGCTGTACGCAGCCGCCCGCAAGGGGTTTCCGCAATCGCTCGCAAAAGTTCCGGTGCTACTGCCCACCACGCACGTCGCGGTACGCGCCCGGCTCGACCATTGGTTCGATCAATTGTCGATCAGGCCGCGGGTGGCAGGCGAATTCGAGGACAGTGCGTTGCTGAAGACCTTTGGCGCGGGCGGAATGGGCGTGTTTCCGGCGACCGAATTAGTGCACGACGAACTGCTGGCCCAGTACAACGTCAAGCGGGTTGGCGCTTGCGATGGTGTAGATGAGCACTTTTTCCTGATCGTTGCGGAGAAAAAGATACAGCATCCATTGATCCAGCAATTGCTACAGGCCCAGCGTTAGCATCAGCGTCAACGGGAGACTCTCTGGTTCACCCTCATGATGCATTACACCCAAGCCACCGTTCGTCTTCGTTGCTGGCACTTAACCTGGGTAATCTAACGTAGATCGCCATTTATCAGTTTCGTCACTCACAGCCCAGGCACTTAAAACGGATCGCCCCGAATGAATGCGCGCCGGCATCTCTTGGGATGTTTGCCGGGTCACGTTGCGCTCACCGGACCGACACCACTGTCTCGCCGGCATGTGGCCACGAGGACCGCTAGCAGAAAAGTAGTTGCGCATCCCCCATGAGACAAAGCCCGCATTCGCAGGCTTTGTCATTTATGCTAACAATTACTTTTTCTTTATCGTCGGTGGATTGGCTGCCGAGAAAGTAGAGTAGGTTTGCTCTGCCACGCGGTGCCAGAGGTTAATGTCTTCGCGGAATTTAAGCCACGGCACATATAGTTTCTTGAACGCTGGATTCTTGTCGGATTCTTCTTCAAACAATCCAAACGCCGCATTCTGCGCCGCCTTCATGATGTCGCTGGAGAATGAACGTAGTTGCACGCCCTTACCGACGAGGCTTCTCAACGCGGCCGGATTCTTGAAGTCGTAGGAAGCCATCATGTCGAGATTGGCCTCATAGGCTGCCGCCTCAAACGCAGCCTGATATTCCTTGGGAAGTTTCTCCCACTCTTTTGTGTTCACAAAAAACGAATACTGTGAATTACTTTCCCACCAACCTGGATAGTAGAAATTCTTCACCACTTTGTAAAAGCCAAGTTTTTCATCATCGTATGGTCCTACCCACTCCGCGCCATCGATCGTACCTTTTTCCAGCGCCGGGTAGATATCGCCGCCAGGAATCTGCTGCGGAATCACGCCAAGTTTCGCCAACACGTCGCCGCCAAGACCGGCGATACGAAATTTCACGCCCTTCAGATCGGCGACTGTTTTCACTTCCTTGCGCCACCAGCCCCCCATTTGCACACCGGTATTGCCGCCCGGGAAAGAAATGATGTTGTAGTCCTTCAGGAATTCGCGCACCAGCTGCAGTCCGCCACCGTAATACATCCACGCATTCTGCTGGCGCTGATTGAGACCGAAAGGCAGGGTGGTGTCAAACGCAAATGCTTTGTTCTTGCCAACGAAATAATAGCTGGCCGTATGGGTACACTCGACCGTGCCGTTCTGGACGGCATCTACCGTGCTGAAGGCCGGCACGATTTCACCAGCAGCAAAAACCTGAATCTGGAACTTGCCGCCGGTAATCGCAGCCAGCCGTCTTGACAGCACTTCCGCGCCCCCGTAAATCGTATCGAGGCTCTTTGGAAAACTTGAGGCACAGCGCCACTTGATGTTGGGCAACGCGGGTGCCTGCGCGATTGCCTGGGTTGCCGCGACGGCAGATAGCGTGCCGCCAGCGACGCCAGCACGAGACAGAAATTTGCGACGATCCATGATGGGTCCTTTCAGTTTTGGCTGGGTGCGTGTAGGGAAAGATAGCTTACGCTCTCCCGCGCAACGGATTAACAGTACTTCGGTCAATAGGTTTTGTACGGCAGGAACTTGCCCGACAGTATTACCTTGACGCGGTCTGCCTTGTGGTCAGGCTGGCGTTCGATATCCATCGAAAAATCGATTGCGCTCAAGATGCCGTGTGGTCGGGGAATCTTTGCAAGTTGTGTGCCAAGCTGCTTGAACCACATCCATAGAGGAGAAAACGCAATGCGCACCGGATTAGGTCGCACCACCGCCCGATTTTGGTGCCGCGAAAAATGTGGCGCACCATTTCGGCATTAGCGTTGCGAGCGTTATTTCGACAATGCTGCCAACGCGGCAATTGTGTCTGCGATTCCCGCAGGCGAAACGCACAGCTGATCAGCATGCGCCAACTCCCCGGCGCTGCCGTAGCCGTAGGTGACGCCAACTGCCTTGCAACCATTGGCGCGTGCGGCATCGATGTCGTGGTAACGGTCGCCAATCATGACGGCGCTTGCGGGATCAATGCTCTCGCGAGAAATCAAATATGCGAGCAGGTCGTCTTTGCGCTGATGCGTGCCGTCGAGTTCGCTGCCGTAGACGCCGTCGAACCACCCCAGAATGTTGAAGTGCGCAAGGATGCGGTGCGCGTACACCCGCGGTTTGGCGGTCGCGAGGAGTAGACGATAATTCTGCGCTTTCAACGCGGCCAGCATTTCCGGCACGCCGTCGTAAATTTCATTCTCGAACAGGCCGGTGTCAGCGAAACGCTCGCGGTACAACACCATCGCATGCTCGATGATGACCGTATCGTCCGTTTCAAGCAGTGTTGCGAATGTGCCTCTCAGCGGCGGCCCAATCGCGAAGTGAAGACTGTGTAAAGGCGGCACGGTGACATCGAGGCCTGCCAGCGCGTGGGCGATGCAATTGGTAATGCCGAGTGCCGGGTCGGTCAGGGTACCGTCAAGATCGAGTAAAACATTCGTGATCAATGCTTATGTCCGCCGGCGTTATTCTCTTGTGCGATTGCGTCGAGCGTGACCACAAGCAGTTTTTTGCCGGCGTCCTCGAAGGTAAGGGTCAATGGCACCTTGTCGCCTTTGTTGATCGGCTTTTTGACTTTCATCAACATGACGTGCGTGCCACCTGGCTTCAAGTCGATGAGTTTGTCGGCGGGAATATCGAGCGCATCCAGCGCTTTCATTTCCATTACGCCATCCTTCATTTTCATGTCGTGAATTTCAACAATGCCGGCGACAGGTGATTCTGCCTTGACAAGTTTTATCGACGTCGCAGATTTGATGTGCATATAGGCTGCCGAGACAGTCCCGCCGGGAACCGTCGTCTTTACCCATACATCGAATATTTTGGGCAGCGGCGCGGGTTTCCCGTTGCGCTGTGCGGACGCCACCATGGAAAATGCAAGCAGCAAAATCGCGCACGCGTACGTGGCTGAATTATTCAAATACATGAATTTCATGAGTTTCCCCTGATTAACGTAATATCGTATCGATGTGCAGGAATGGCGTGGCACGGCGCGCGCGTTCAGACATATTGTTCGAGTGCATATCGCAGGGCACAGTTCCCAGCAGCGGCGCGTCAATCATACGCTCCAGCGTTGCGAGATTTTCATCGAACGCCAACATCGCCGCACCCGACGCGGCGGTATTGCCCACCCAGCCTGCCAGCGTCAGGCCGCGCGAACGAATCGCCTCGACTGTGAGCAGCGCGTGGTTAAGTACACCGAGGCGCATGTCGACCACCAGAATCACGTCCAGCGCAAGCGCAGTCGGAATTTCGGCCATCGATTGGGTTTCGGAAAGCGGCACCAGAAAACCACCTGCCCCTTCGACCAGCACCGTATCGGCGTCGGCCTTTAGCCGAAAAAATGCAGCGCGGATGAGATCCATCTTCACGACCACGTTTTCATGGCGTGCGGCAAGATGTGGTGCGATCGCCTCAGAAAAACAATAGGGGTTGATATCTGCCAGCGCGGCTTTGGTGCCGGACACTTCACGCAGAGCCGCTACATCCTCATTCATATCGATGCCGTTGATGTTTATCGTGCCTGCGGCAATCGGTTTCATCGGTACGGCACAGAGGCCGCGCGACGCGAATGCGTTGATCAATGCGCAGGTGATGAGTGTCTTGCCGACATTGGTATCGGTACCAGTAATAAAGAAATTCTTCACGTTTTTCCGACCATACGTTTGAACTCGTCAAGCGCGATTGTCTGCTGGCCATCGATGGTTTTGCGTTTGCGCATTTCCGGCTTCCACGCGTGCCCGTAAACCACTTCATAAGTAGCTGGTAGCCGCTCATCTTTGCGGAAAACTTCATAAGCCGTGATCATGCGCTGCCAGCGCTGGCGCCCCATCAAGCCGCGCGCACGCCCCTTGAGAACATTGTGTGCGCCGATGCCCTTCAGTTCCCTCAGTAGCGGCTTTAGATCCGCGTACGTCAGCGTCACGATTTCCTGATCCATCACCGGATCGGCAAAGCCTGCACTGACCAGTATGTCGCCAATGTCATGCATGTCGATAAATTGGTTGACGTGTGGCTTATCGTCGACTGCACGAAATGCCTTGCGGAGTTCTTTCAACGTATCCGGGCCAAAGGTGGTGAACATGAATAGCCCATTGGGCCTCAGCACGCGTACGACTTCCCTGGCGACGCTCTCGGGGTCGCACCATTGCAGGGTGAGATTCGATATCGCAAGATCGATACTTTCCGCAGTGAACGGCAGTGCCTCGGCGTCGCCACAAAGCCACGTTTGCCCCGGTGCTCGTTGCATGAGCCGTTTCAGCCACGATGCGGACTTTGCATCGCGCCGCGCAGTGGCGAGCATTTGCTCAGCGAGATCCAGGCCAATGATGTTTGCATCCGGATACCGTTCGCGTAACTTGCCTGTCGCATAGCCGGTCCCGCAGCCGATGTCGAGCGCGGTGAGCGGCTGCAGCTTGATGTATTCGAGTCGCTCGAACAGCCGATCAGCGATTTCGCGTTGCAGGAATGCGTTGCCGTCATAGGTATTGGCCGCGTTGCCGAAGGATCGACGCACAGCGGGTTTCGGCGGAAAAGAAAGGTGGTCAGTGTTCATTCGTTGAGGAAAGTATCGAGTTCGCGTAAAAACGCATCGCGATGCGAAACAAACGGCGCATGGGCCGCGTGTGCCAACATCAAATAGCGCGCATTCGGCAAATGGTCGGCAAGCCAGCGCCCGGCGGGTTCCGGCGTCAGTGCGTCGTGATCACCCTGCAGTACCAGCGACGGTTGCGCAATGTCCGCAAGATATTCTCGTAAATCCGTGCTTCGCAAAAGCCCCAGGCAAGCGGCGAGCGCGACAGGGTTGGGGTTTCCGCGCGAGGTCACTGCTTGTTGAAGTTGTATTACGGTGTTCCGCATGTCTGGCTGGTTTAGTACCTGCAAAGCAAGAAAACGCTTGATGGTTAGCTCAGTGTTGCTTGAAAGGCGCGCGCCGAAATCGTCAAGCACGGTCGGCAACACCGCATGCGGCCAGTTCTCGCGTTGCAAAAAGCTGGGCGTTGTCGCAACAAGCAACAGTTTGCCGACACGCCCGGCATGAAGGCGCGCCAATTCCAGCGCGATTTGCCCGCCCAGCGACCAGCCCAGCAAGTTCGAAAATTTCGGCATGGCTTCAGCCACCGCATCCACCATGGAGCCGAGCGTAGTGATCCTGGGGCCCTGTGAATAGCCGTGTCCCGGCAAATCGACGATGTGCAGGGTGTAGCGTTCCGCCAGCCGGTCGCGCACACCGTTCCACACCGCGCCATTGAGCCCCCAACCATGCAGCATCGTCAGGTTTGGCCCTTTGCCGACGACATCGACAAACAGGGTCACGCGCGCTGGCCCATCAGGTTGACTTCAAGGTCAGTAAGCGCAGTGATGAGATCGAACAAGTCGTCGGCACTGTGCGCGGCGGTGATGGAAACGCGCAATCGCGCGGTACCGGACGGCACTGTGGGCGGACGAATCGCAGGCACGAACATATGGCGTTCGCGCAAGGCTTCAGCAAATGCCATCGTGGTTGCGTTGTCGCCAATGATGATCGGCTGAATGGCGGTCTGCGAATAGGGCAGCTTTGCGTATTGCAGCTTTAATGAGTCACCGAAAAAATCGATCAGGGTGCGCAGGTGTTTCAAGCGCTCGCGATCTTCCTGCATCACCTCAAGACTTGCCTGCATCGCGGCTGCGATCGCGGGAGGCGTGGCGGTGGTGAAAACGTAAGTGCGCGCGGTTTGCAGAATCCATTCGACAATATCTTCGTGCCCCGCAACGAACGCGCCGTAGCCGCCGGCAGCTTTTCCGAGCGTCGCCATGTAAATGATGCGTTCACTCTTGAGATTGAAGTGCTCAAGCGCACCTTTGCCGCGATAACCCAATACGCCGAAGCCGTGCGCGTCATCGATCACCAGCAGCGCATCGTATTTTTCGGCGAGTTTCAACAATTCTGGCAATGGTGCGATATCGCCGTCCATGCTGAATACCGCGTCGGTGACGATTAATTTGCGGCCGGTATTTTTTGTATCCGCGAGCATCGACTCCACCTTGACCAGGTCGCAATGCGGATAGCGTTTGAAATTGGCGCGCGACAGCAACGCACCATCGTTCAGACAGGCGTGGTTTAGTTTGTCCGCGAATATCGTATCGCCGCGTCCGGCGAGCGCAGTCAGGATGCCGATGTTTGCTGCATAGCCGGACGAGAACAACAATGCCTTGGGCAAGCCGAGGTAACCCGACAATTTCTCTTCCAGCTCGTGATGTGCACGCATGTGCCCGGAGACCATGTGCGACGCGCCTGCACCGAGGCCGTAGCGCTTCAATGCGCGCATCGCCGCCTCAACCACCTTCGGATGATTGGCAAGGCCCAGGTAATCGTTGCTCGCATAGGAAATCACGCGTTTGCCATCGACCAGCATCGACGCATCCTGTGGGCCGTCAATGATGCGGCGCGTGCGCAGCTGGTCGGCTTGGGCGAGCTC
>JBKJMK010000259.1:0-3165 GCA_046596005.1 Usitatibacteraceae bacterium
GGGCCACTTCGCGCGGCACGTCGGCCGGGCCAGCAACTTCCGCGAGTGTGGTTGTCAGCCTCGCACACTCCTCGATGAAATGCTGCACGGGGTCATGCATGGCAAACGAAGGCATTGGCCCCTGCTGATGCAGCGCGATATGCGAACGCACTGCTGCAAGTTCACTTTCAGTCGTGTCGCCAGATTTGCCGCTTTGCCTGCGAATGCGCGCGAGGATATTTTCGCGGGCACTCATACACTGCTTTTCTTCACGGCTAACTTTGCCGCATAAAGCTCACGAAACGTTTTGCCAGCCGGTGCCGGCATGTCGCGCCCCTGTGTCCAGCCGTCAATGCCGGGCAGCGAATGAATAAGTTTTTCCTTGCTGCCCATCATCGCGGCGACGCGTGCACCAATACGAGAAGCAAACGCATACAACGCCGGACGCTGCACAAAAAATCCCCACACCGATATTGCAAAACGTTCGCCGAGCGGACGAAGTTTCAAGTCGAATTGCCGTTCGCGCCATTTGCGCATCAGGTCAGGCAGTGGAATCTTCACCGGACACACGACCTGGCACTCCCCGCAAAACGTTGCCGCGTTGGGCAGATCACCCGCATTCTCTATTCCTACATAGGTGGGTGTCAGTACCGAACCCATCGGCCCGGGATACACCCAGCCATACGCGTGCCCGCCGACATTCTGGTAAACCGGACAATGATTCATGCACGCACCACAGCGGATGCAACGCAGCATGTCTTTCATGTCGCTGCCCACCAGTTTGGTACGCCCGGCATCGACCAGCACGATATGCATCTGCTCTGGGCCATCGGTTTCGCCGGGTGCCTTCACGCCGGTAGTCAACGTCAAGTAGTTGGCGATGGATTGGCCAATCGCCGAGCGCGGCAAGAGGCGAATGAGCGTCGCAAAATCCTCCATCGTTGGAATGACCTTTTCAATGCCCGTCACCACGCAGTGAATGCGCGGCAGTGTCGTGACGAGATCGGCGTTGCCTTCATTGGTGACGGTGAGCGTTGTGCCAGTTTCGGCGATGACAAAATTGGCACCGGAGATGCCCATGTCGGCACCGAGAAAATGGCTGCGCAACTGTTCGCGCGCCTCGCGGGTCATGGCGGGAATTTCGGTCAGGCGCGGCTTGTGATGCGCGTTCATGAACAATTCGGCGACCTGTTCTTTGGATTTATGTACGGCGGGTGCGACGATGTGCGAAGGCGGCTCATCGGCCAGTTGCAGGATGTATTCACCGAGATCGGTCTCCATCACGCGGATGCCAGCACCAATCAGCGCGTCGTTTAACGCAATTTCTTCGGTGACCATCGATTTCGATTTGGTGATCGTTTTCACGCCGTTACGTTGCGCGATATCGAGCACGATGGCGTTGGCTTCTTCAGCCGTCTCCGCCCAGTAAACTTGCGCCCCACCGCGAATGGCATTGCGTTCAAATTCGATGAGGTAGGCATCGAGATTGTCGATCACACGATCACGGAGCGCCGCTGCATGGGTGCGGATGTCTTCCCAATTGTCGATCTGGGCGACACCCAGCGCGCGACCATCGACAAACTTGCCTTTGGATTTTTTCAACGCAGTCTGCAATACGGCGTCATTGAGCTTCGCACTGGCCGTTTGCTTGAAGTGCATGCTTTGTACTTGCATTGCTTTCCTATCCACGCATTCCAGAAGTGTAGATCACGATTTGGCGGGCTTCAGCGCGGGAAAATGCCCCGAAAACCGCACCAGCGCTAGTGTTTACGAATTTTAGCCGGCCATTCCCGCTGCAATCTCGGCGAAGTGATAGACCTTCGTCTTCATATCGCCATTGCGCCGCAAACGGCCCTCAATATTGAGCAGGCAGCCAAGATCGCCTCCGACAACGGCGCTCGCGCCTGACACGCCGATATTCACACATTTATTCTCGGCCATGCGCGTGGAAATCTCACCCAGCTTGATCGAGAACGTGCCGCCGAAGCCACAACATTTCTCGGCGTCCTGCATCTCGATCAAGTCGCATCCGGTTTTGGCGAGCAATGTGCGCGGCTGCGCTTTGATATCTAACTCGCGCAGACCGGCGCAGCTATCGTGATACGTGACAGACCCATCAAATTTGCCGGGAAGTTTTTCCAGCTTTAAGACGCTCACCAGAAAATCCGAAAGCTCATACCACTTGGCCGCAAGCTGCCGGAATGCAGTTTCCTCGGGTTCGCCTTTGAATAAATCCTCGACCACGTGCAGCTTCATCTGCCCGGAACAGGAACCCGATGGTGCGACGACGTAATCACAGTCCCTGAATTCGGCGAGCACTTTCCTGGCCAGTGTCTTGGCAATATCGCGCGCACCGGAGTTGTAGCCGGGTTGCCCGCAACAGGTTTGATCGGCAGGGAAGATCACATCACAGCCCGCATCCTGCAAAAGTTTCAGTGTGGCAAAGCCAATACTGGGGCGGACGAGATCTACCAGACAGGTGACGAAGAGACCGACTTTCATGCCGCTATTTGAGCATGCACGGGAGGTGAAGGCAAACAGTAAAGCCGCATTTGCCGATAGCCAGCGGAGGCCGGCTGTTACCAGCGTTCGATGAGGACAGACGCCACGATAAGCACGATGCCCAGCGTTGCCACGTTCCAGGCGACTGACCGCAAAACGCGCACACCGCATGCGTAGAGGGGCAGATACAGCACGCGGCCCCAAAAATAGAGTATCGCGCCCCACTCCGTAAAGGAGTTATGCAGGTCCAACACATGCGCAACCAGAACAGCACAAATGAAGAATGGAAAGGTCTCAAGGAAATTCTGCAGGCCTCGCTCAACCCGCCCTACCACTCCCGTCAGTGGCACTACTGGCTGATCCCGCGGACTTGCTGTCCAGCGGTAACCGCGTTGAAGACTTGCCGAGTGCGCAGTCAGGAAAATATGCGCCAAGCCGAAAGCGGCACTCATCATCAGCATGTGCAATTCCACAGTCATGTGAGTCTCCGTTTATCGACAGTGAGGTCGATGCAAGGAATTGATGCGGCAATTGGCAAAAAACGGCTACGAACAGAGCAACAGATTTACCCCTGCTTGGCGGCGATCCCTGCAATTTTCTTTAGTTCAAGCCACTTCTTGATGCGATTTGCGTCACCAACCCGGGTAAGTTTCCCCCACGAATCGAGCAACACGATCACTACCG